>JBLNAN010000090.1:0-6415 GCA_050259355.1 Syntrophothermus sp.
TGGCCCAGAAGGGACGGCATACCAAAAATGGTTCGGCTACCGAGGCGCCAGGCAAGCCCGTTTACGATGGCTATCAGTATGGATGGCAAAAAGAACAGGTCGTGCTCACGGATTTTGTCAATGACAATATCAAAATTGCATTTTCACTCAAAAGCGATCAGGGAACACGGAAAGACGGATTTTATTTTGATGATTTCCAGGTCAGGATCATCGACATGTCCATCAACGGTATCCCTGAAAAGACAAGAGAAAATTCACTGTCGATACAACCAAATCCGGCAAAACAGACCACCCGTATCCAATTCCAGGTGGATAATCCAGCGGGAGTATTTATTCTTACCGACATGAAAGGAATGGTCATCATGAAAAAAGTTCTTGATAAAGAAGCCGGGGAAATAGAAATCGATGTAAAGAATCTGTCTGCCGGAATGTACTTTTGCAGGATCACCACGGCAGGAGGCAGTTCGGTTTACAGTAAGTTGCTGGTGACGAAGGAATAATCCGGTCCTTGCACATTACCTTTCAATGAATTACTTTCGCGTTTTAATTCAACAGCGTTAAACCCCAAATGCGTTTGCCATGATCGAAACCATTAAACTGGGAACCCTGCGCTGGTCGCATATTGTTCGTCCTAATGATGAGGACCTGAAGGAACTGCAGTCGCACTACCATTTTCATCCTTTGGATATTGAAGACTGCAGGAGTACCACCAATCTTCGTCCGAAGATTGATATTTATGATGACTATTATTTTTTGATCCTGCATTTCCCGAGTTTTGATATTTCAGGCACTTTCGTGGAGATCAAGGAACTCAAGGTTTTCTGGGGAAAAGATTTTCTGATCACCATTGGCAAGTCGCACTGGTTGCTGAAAGAGCTTTTTAACTCGGAACAATATGGCCGGAAGCTCGAGGTAGGTTCCAGCGATTCTCTTTTCTACAAGGTGGTGGAGCATATCCAGAAAGACATGCAGCTGCTGATTTCGAAGGTTGATAATGATGTGGATGATTGCGGGAAGACCCTGTTTTCAAGAAAGGCGGAAAAGATCATTGAAAAGATCTCGATCACCCAGAAGAATGTGATCATGCTGAATACCATCCTCAAGCCTCAGCTCACCTTGTTCAATAAATTGCAGAATGGCGCTATCAAAGGTTTTGCCGAGAACATGGAAGATTACTGGGGCAACATTCTTGACTTTTACCAGCGTGCGTGGGATATCGTTGAAGATGACCAGGAGCTTATTACCGGCTATTCCCGCACGTTTGATTCCTTGCAGGTCAACAAAACCAACGAGGTTATGAAGATCCTCACGCTGGTTTCCTCGATTTTGCTGCCGTTGACTTTCATCGCCAGTCTTTATGGAATGAACATCAAACTTCCCGTGCAGGACCATCCGGATTCATTTATTATCGTATCCGGCGTAATGGTGCTCATCGCGATATTCATGCTGGGGTATTTTAAATTGAGGAAGTGGATGTAGCTATTCCTCGTTCATCACCCTGATCTGGCGCTGGATGGATTCTTCATGAAGTGCCTCGAGCAGTTTTACAAGAAATTCTTTTGACAATCCCAGTTCTTCACCTTTGCGCATACGGTCGGTTATCACCTGTTTCCAGCGTTTTATCTGGAGAATGGTGATGTTGTTTTCCTTTTTGTAATGACCGATCTCACCCACGATATCCATTCTTTTTGCCAGCAAATGGATAAGTTCTTCATCGATTTTATCGATTTCCGAACGCAGTTCTTCCAGGTGGTTTTCGAAGTCAATATTTCCTGATTCTTCCCGGATGATCAGCTTCCCGAGCAGCTCCTTCAGCTCTTCCGGCGTGATCTGCTGTTCACGGTCGGTCAGCGCTTCCGGCGGACATGAATGTGTTTCGATCATCAGTCCGTTCATTTCCAGATCGAGTGCCTTTTGGGAGGTAGCAAACAGCAGTTTCGTATCCCCGCAGATATGGCTGGGATCGGTGATGATGGGAAGGTCGGGGCAGAGACGTTTGAGTTCGATGGGGATTTCCCACATGGGAGAGTTGCGGTAGGGTGTATGATTCAGGAAGGAAAATCCCCTGTGAACGGCGATCAGCTTGTTAATTCCTGCCTGGTTGAGCCGCTCCAGGGCACCAATCCAGATGTTGATGTCGGGGTTCATCGGATTTTTCACCATTACCGGGACATCTTTGCCCGTGAGCGCTTCTGCAATTTCCTGTACCGAAAAAGGATTGACCACCGTGCGTGCTCCGATCCAGAGCATGTCGATGCCTGCCTCCAGGGCTTCTTTAACGTGCTGCGGACCAGCAACTTCCACCGTTGTCATCAATCCGGTTTCCTCCTTCACCTTGCGAAGCCATTTCAATCCCGTTCGGCCAACGCCTTCAAAAGAGCTGGGACGGGTCCTGGGTTTCCATATCCCGGCACGGAAAACCTTTACCTGCGGGATCTTTGCCAGCATTTTGGCCGTGGAAAGCACCTGTGCTTCTGTTTCAGCGCTGCAGGGTCCGGCAATCACGAATGGCTGCTTTGTGACAGGCATCCAGGCGGATAGCGGGAGGATATGTAAGCGGGTGGTCATGGGGCAAAGATAGTGAAAAGTGACGCGTGACGAGTGACACTTCTTCGTTCCCTCGTGGTTAAAAAAAGATTAATTTAGAACACGAATAAAACGAATTTAATTAAAATGAAAAAAGTAGTTCTGCTCTTTATTCTCCTTTACCCTTTGCTTATTTCTGCCCACGAGTGACGCATGACAAAAATAATTAGTATGAAAACTTTATTTTTTTTACCTGTATTATTTTTTTCCTTTTTCAATCGGGCCCCTGAACCCCCCATGCCCGATCATTCTATCCTCTATTGCAAATTTCTGGGTTACCCGGTTACCATCCGCAAGGATGAAAAAGGCAACGAATATGCAGTCTGCACCTTCCCCGACGGGACAGAATGTTCAACCTGGGAGTTTTACAGGGGAGCTTGTGGAAAAGAGTATTCCTACTGCTCCCGCAAAGGATGCGAAACCTATTCCATCACCGAAGAAAAAGATTCTTTTACAATAAGATATTGCTCCTGCGGATGTAAGGATTCGCTCGGCCGGGAACAATTAATCCGTCTGGATATTTTTATGAAACAAAATGGCGATACCCTCTATAAGCCTATTCCCGGAAGAGAAGGTTGATTTATTCGCCACTCGCCACTCGCCATTCTCTACGGCAATAAAGTGACGAGTAACAATTAAGGGTTTTTGCGTCTTTACGATTTTACGTGTTCACGAGTTTACGAGTTCACGAGTTCACGAGTTTACGAGTTTACGAGTTCACGAGTTTACGATTTTACGAGTTCACGAGTTCACGAGTTTACGATTTTACGTGTTCACGAGTTTACGTGTTCACGAGTTCACGAGTTTACGACTTTACGATTTCCCGTGTTCCCGATTTTTGTAATTTTGCCTCAAACTTCATTATATGAAAAAAACAATGGTTCGGGAACTGCTGAAATCGAAGGAATATGGCAGTGAAGTATTTGTCAGCGGCTGGGTGAGAACCCGCAGGGGAAATAAGAATATAAATTTTATCGCGTTAAATGACGGCTCAATCATCCACAATATCCAGGTGGTTGCCGAGGTTTCTGCATTCGATGAAGAACTGCTGAAAAAAGTTACCACGGGTGCATGTATCGGTGTTACCGGGACCTTGGTCGAGTCTCCTGCCAGCGGACAGCCGGTGGAGATACAGGCAAAGGAAATCCTTGTTTACGGCAGCGCTGATCCGGAAACCTACCCGTTGCAGAAAAAAGGTCATACGCTCGAGTTCCTGAGGGAGATCGCTCATCTCCGGCCCAGAACAAACACCTTTGGTGCTGTTCTCCGTATTCGCCACGCCATGGCTTACGCGATCCATAAATTTTTCAACGACCGCGGCTTCTATTACCTTCACTCGCCGATCATCACCGGTTCGGATGCAGAAGGCGCCGGCGCCATGTTCCGCGTAACCACACTGGATCCCAACGTTCCACCGATGAAAGACGGTAAGGTGGATTTTACCGAAGATTTCTTTGGAAAGGAAACGAATCTTACCGTTTCGGGTCAGCTCGAAGCGGAACTCGGTGCCCTGGCCCTGTCGCAGGTTTATACATTCGGACCAACCTTCAGGGCCGAGAACTCCAATACTCCCCGACACCTGGCCGAGTTCTGGATGATTGAACCCGAAATGGCGTTCTACGATATCAACGACAATATGGATCTTGCCGAGGATATGCTGAAGTACCTGATGATCTATGCCCTCGACAACTGTTATGATGATCTTGAATTCCTGAACAAGATGTATGACAATGAGCTGATCGAACGCCTGAAGATGATCACATCCGGCAAATTCGAAAGGCTCACGTATACCGAAGCGGTCGAAATCCTGAAAGCTTCCGGCCAGAAATGGGAATTCCCGGTTGACTGGGGAACCGATCTGCAGTCGGAACATGAAAGGTATCTTGTTGAAAAACATTTCGGGAAACCGGTTATTCTGACGGGGTATCCCAAATCCATCAAGGCATTCTACATGAAGCAGAATGAAGATGGAAAAACAGTGAGGGCCATGGACGTGCTTTTCCCCAAGATTGGTGAGATCATTGGCGGTTCACAGCGCGAGGAGGATTATGATGCACTTCTTGGGAGGATCCATGAACTGAATATCCCCGAAAAGGATGTGTGGTGGTATCTTGAAACGAGGAAGTTTGGTACGGCACCTCACAGCGGCTTCGGACTGGGTTTTGAACGGCTCATTCTTTTTGTTACGGGAATGGGCAATATCCGGGACGTGATCCCTTTCCCGAGAACTCCTAAAAACGCGGAGTTTTAAATTTTTTTCCATTTTTTGTTTCACCTTTTCGCATTCCGGCCGATTAAGTCCCGGATATGATTAATTTTTATTTATTTTTACCAATAGAAAACGATTTATGGAAAAGATCTGGGTAAATAAGAAATCGGCCGATCCTGTGCTGGTTGAAAAATTTACCCGGGAACTCCGGGAATACTACACCAGGAAGCAGGTTGGCAATCCGATCGATTTGCATCCCCACCTTGTCAGGCTTCTTGTTCAGCGAGGAGTGACCACGGTGGATGAAATGATCCGTTACTTCCAGCCCTCGCTCAACGATCTTCATGATCCTTTCCTGATGAAGGACATGGACAAAGCCATCGACCGTATCCGGATCGCCATAGACAAAAAGGAAAAGATCCTGGTATACGGGGATTATGATGTTGACGGGACCACCGCGGTCGCCCTGGTATATACCTTTTTCAAACAATTCCATTCTGAAATTGATTATTACATTCCCGACCGGTATAACGAAGGATACGGCATTTCCTACAAAGGCATTGATTATGCTGCTGAAAATGGTTTCAGGCTGGTAATCGCACTGGACTGCGGGATCAAGGCGGTGGAAAAGATCGCTTATGCAAAAGAGAAGAATGTAGAATTCATTATCTGTGATCATCACCGTCCAGGGGCAACCATACCCGATGCCGTTGCTGTTCTTGATCCAAAAAGAACAGATTGCAGCTATCCCTTCAAAGAACTTTCCGGCTGCGGCATCGGTTTTAAGCTCGTCCAGGCATTTACCCTAAAAAACAACCTGCCTTTTGCAAATCTGGAAACTTACCTGGATCTGGTGGTTGTGAGTATCGCTTCTGATATCGTCGAGATTACCGGAGAAAACCGCATCCTCGCGTATCACGGACTTAAAAGGATCAATTCGGCACCGCGTCCCGGACTGGAAGCTATTCTTGAGTTCAGCAACATCCGGAAATGTTCTTCCATGAATGGATTCTTCTTTGGCCGCGAGCTCACCATCACGGATCTTGTCTTCCTGATTGGTCCGCGGATCAATGCGGCAGGACGGATCGAAAGCGGTAAAAATTCCGTAAAGCTTCTCATCACCAGCAACCGCAAGGATGCCATTGCCATTGGAGAACAGATCAACAGTTACAACACCGAGCGAAAGAACCTCGACAGCTCTGCAACCGCCGAAGCCATCCAGATGATCGGTTGCGATGATTTTATGCAGAACTCCAAAGGGACCGTGATATTCAATGCCCAGTGGCACAAAGGTGTGATCGGGATTGTCGCGTCGCGTCTCACCGAACATTATTACCGTCCCACGGTTGTTCTGACCCAGTCGGGTGACCTGATCACGGGTTCCGCCCGTTCGGTTAAGGATTTTGATATTTATGATGCAATAGATTCCTGCAGTGAACTCCTGGAACATTTCGGAGGTCACAAATACGCGGCGGGACTTTCTCTGAAAAAGGAAAATTACGAGCTCTTCCGCGAAAAATTCGAGAATGCGGTGATCAGTCAGCTGAACGGGAAGATCCTTACACCCGAGATAGAGGTTGACGATGAATTGCCCCTGAATGCCATCAACAGCAAATTCCT
>JBLNAN010000091.1:0-4485 GCA_050259355.1 Syntrophothermus sp.
GGTGAAGGATGTCCAGAAACAAACGGGCAAAATTCTGCTTACCGATGCCGAAATCGTTGTATCTGGTGGACGCGGAATGAAATCCTCAGATAACTGGGGACCTATCGTGGAACTTGCCAACCTGCTGGGTGCGGCAACTGCCTGCTCGAGACCGGTATCCGATGAAGGCTGGAGACCTCACGAGGAGCATACGGGACAGACCGGTAAAATTATTGCCCCGAATCTTTACTTTGCCATCGGAATTTCAGGAGCAACACAGCATCTGGCCGGTATCAGTTCTTCAAAATATATTGTAGCGATCAACTCCGACAAGGATGCTCCGATTTTCGAAGCAGCCCAGTATGGTATTGTTGGTGATGCTCAGAAAGTTCTTCCAAAACTGGTCGAGGCTGTAAAAGAAATAAAAGGTAAATAGTTATCTGAATCGCATTTACCCATGATAAAACAAATACTGTTCGCAATTGCCCTGCTGAGCACGCTGGGTGTATTCACTTATACTACCCTGAGAATCATCAGCTTCTTCCGCATTACCAGGGAAGACTTTCCAATCAGAGATTTCGGGAAAAGATTCGGGGTAATGATGGAAGTCGCATTCGGACAGACTAAAATTTTCAGAAGGCCGGTTGTTGGATTATTTCATGCACTTGTTTTCTGGGGATTCTGCGTGATTCTTTTTGGAAGTATCGAGATGGTAATTGATGGCCTTTCAGGCGCTGAAAGATCTTTGCAACTGCTGGGACCTGTTTATACCTTTATAATGGCTTCAGGAGATATTTTCGCGGTAATTGTCGCAATTTCCATACTTATATTTCTTTTCAGAAGACTATTTCTCCACATCCGCCGCTTCCAGGGAATTGAAATGAAGCACATTTCGCACATGGATGCCAACCTGGCACTTTCGATAATTTTGTTGCTGATGCTTTCACTGATCGGTATGAATGCGGCTTACGTCGCCCTCACTGAAATCAGGGGTTCTGAAATGGCTGGCGTTTATCCTTTCGGAATGTTCATTTCTCAAATATTCTCAAGCAGTTCGGAAGCTTCACTGGAGGTTCTTTACGAAATTTTCTGGTGGATCCATATCCTGCTGATCTTCATCTTTGCCAACATGCTCCCGTACTCAAAACATTTCCACGTGTTCATGTCGGTTCCCAATGTTTTCCTTTCCAGACTTTACCCGCTTGGACATTTACCCAACATGGAAAGCATCACTAAAGAGGTGAAAATGATGATGAATCCTGAAACTGCCTATGCACCTGCTGATCCGGATCAGCCGATGGTAAGGTTCGGGGTTAAGGATGTGGAAGATGTAACCTGGAAGCAATACATGGACAGTCTCTCATGTACTGAATGTGGAAGATGCACTGCCTCATGTCCTGCCAATATCACCGGAAAAAAACTATCTCCCCGGAAAATTGTCATGGATGTCAGAGCCAGGATGAAGGAAAAAGGACCCTATCTGGTGAAAGATAAAACCTATGATGACCAGAAAGCCCTTCTAAGAAGCTACATATCTGAAGAAGAACTTTGGGCCTGCACGCTTTGTAATGCCTGTGCCAAAGAATGTCCCATCAACATCAATCATCCGCCAGTTATTGTTGACATGAGGAGATACCTGGTGATGGAAGAAGGTTCAGCGCCCGGCCAGTTGAAAGTGATGTTCAACAATATAGAGAACAATGGTGCACCCTGGCAGTATTCTTCTGAAGACCGGCTGTTATGGGCAAATGATTTGGAAATTAACGTCAGCAACAACTAACCAGACTATAAACGAGCAATGGAAAAGAAAAAAATCACTGTTCCTGTAATGGCCGATCTTTTCTCGCGGGGAGAGAAGCCTGAATATCTTTTCTGGGTGGGTTGCGCCGGGGCATTTGATGATCGTTATAAAAAAGTTGTTGGCGCTTTTGCAAAAATTCTGGAATACCTGAATGTCAGTTATGCTGTTCTCGGTAAAGAAGAAACCTGTAATGGTGATCCGGCAAGAAGAGCAGGAAATGAAATGCTGTACCAGATGCAGGCGCTAACCGTGATTGAAATTCTCAATTCCTATGAGGTAAAAAAAATTATCACGATCTGCCCGCATTGTTTCAATATCTTCAAAAATGATTATCCCGACCTGGGAGGAAATTATGAAGTGATCAATTATCTTCAGTTTATTGACAAGGCCATGGAAGAAGGCCGGCTGAAGATGCATGAAAGTGAATTAAAAAATGTGAAGATCACCTATCATGATCCCTGCTATCTTGGAAGGTGCAATGATATTTATTTTGAACCACGTTCAATCCTGAAAAAAATTACCAGCGACTTTACCGAACTGAAAAGGAACAAGAGCTTTGCACTTTGTTGCGGGGCAGGCGGAGCTCAGATGTTCAAGGAAGCTGAACCCGGAAACAAAGAGGTCTTTATTGAAAGAACAGAGGATGTTATTGAATCAGACGCGTCAATCGTGGCCACGGCTTGTCCTTTCTGTATGACCATGCTGACCGATGGAATAAAATACAAGAATAAAGAAGATCAGGTGAAAAATTATGATATTGCTGAACTGATCGTTAAAAATCTTCAACTTTAGTCGATAACCAAATAATGTCAATACATGGAAAATAAAAAAGTGCTTAAAAGCGGTGAATTTCTGGTTGATGAGATACAGGATATCTTCATTCCTGAAGAATTCAATGAAGAGCAGCGGATGATCGCCCAGACATGCAAAGATTTTCTGGAAACTGAAGTATATCCCAATGTCGAAAAAACTGACGCACCGGATTATCAGTTGATGAAGCAGATCCTTAAAAAGGCAGGGGAACTGGGCCTCATGGGGATTTCACTTCCGGAAGAACTGGGAGGTTTTGGTCAGAATTTCGTTACACAGATGCTGGCAGCCGAAACCATCGGAGCCGGATATTCTTTTTCCGTGGCTTTTATGGCACACACCGGTATCGGCACTTTACCAATCATGTATTATGGTAACGAAGAACAGCGTCAGAAATATGTAACCAAACTGGCGACAGGTGAATTTCTGGGAGCTTATTGTTTAACAGAACCCGGTGCAGGCAGCGATGCCAATTCTGGAAAAACAAATGCCCGTCTTTCAGAAGATGGCAAATATTACATCCTGAACGGACAAAAAATGTGGATCACCAACGCTGGCTTTGCAGATGTGCAGACCGTTTTCGCAAAGATCGATAAAGACCGTGTTTTAAGTGCTTTCGTGGTTGAAAGAAATTACCCGGGCGTTGTGGTTGCTCCTGATGAACATAAAATGGGAATCAAGGGCTCTTCAACCTGCCAGATTTTTTACAATGATGTAAAAGTACCGGTCGAAAACTTGATCGGTGAAAGGGGAGAGGGTTTCCGTATCGCACTGAGTATCCTGCACATGGGCCGTCTTAAACTGGGGGCCAATGTGATAGGAGCCATGAAAAAAGCCATCAACGACTCTGTAAAATATGCCAATGAAAGGAAACAGTTCTGTGTTCTGATTTCCACTTTTGGATCAATCAAGCATAAACTCGCCGAGCAGGTTATTAAAACTTTTACAGCCGAATCAGCTACTTACAGGGTGAGTGCAGATATTGATCATGCCATCACGGAAGCCAAGGCAACAGGTTGTGATAAAGGACGTGCAACCATCGAGGGAATCAGTCATTATGCCGTAGAAGATGCCATTCTCAAGGTATATGGGTCTGAAGCACTTGATTTTGTAGTTGATGAGGCTGTTCAGATTCATGGCGGAATGGGATATTCTGCTGAAATGTCAGTAGAAAGGGGTTACCGCGACTCGAGAATCAATCGTATTTTCGAAGGAACCAATGAAATCAACAGGCTGCTGATCATTGATACCGCTATGAAACGGGCAATGAAAGGTGATTATGATCTGTTTGGTAAAGCTGATGAACTTTGCAAAGAACTTGACTCCCTTACAACCGGTCAGAATGGGGGTGGATATTATGAGACCAAAATCCAGTACCTGAGGAATTTCAAGAAGGCAATCCTGATCCTTACGAATTATATTTCGAAACATTTTGATAAACAACTTGTGAAAGAACAGGAAGTTCAGAACAATCTTTCGAATATGATCATGGGAACTTATGTGGCTGAAAGCACCGCACTGCGCGTCAAGAAGATCGAGGCCATGAAAGGCCACGAGGCTGCGGCAATTTACAGGGATATTCTGGATGTTTTTGTTTTTGATACTGCTGCTGATGTTCGTAAACATGGTTTGGATGCCATTTATTCATTTGCAGATGAAGTAACGGCAGCTAGACTGAATAAAGCAATTGACACCCTGACAACTGTTGGTGGTGTTAATGTAAAAGATGCAAGAAGAAGAATAGCTGACAAACTCATCGAGGATAACTTGTACAAATTCTAAGAAAATTTCTCAGTCAAAAAAAGAGGCTGTCTCAAAAGTTGAGGCAGCTTCTTTTTTTTGGAACAAATTGATTGTTAATAATTTACTCATAACTATTGTTATAATGCATTGAT
>JBLNAN010000092.1:0-4433 GCA_050259355.1 Syntrophothermus sp.
CCTGGTTCCTTTTTTCTTTCTGTGCCTTTGGAAAAAGAATGCAGGACTGGTATTTCTTCTGATCGTATATATCTTCTACGGGATCATAGAACTGATGTTGTTTAATTATTACATCCTTGCGCTTGTTCCCCT
Source organism: Syntrophothermus sp. (assembly GCA_050259355.1). GTDB lineage: Bacteria > Bacteroidota > Bacteroidia > Bacteroidales > FEN-979 > FEN-979. The sequence continues at coordinate 133 of JBLNAN010000092.1, forward strand.
TGATCACGTGGTGTATGCTTACACCTTCAGGGAACTGATCATGATTGCAGGTACATCAGGCGAGCTGAATCTCATGGGACTCTGGCCTGCGCTGGTATTTCTGGCCGTCACTTTTGTTCTGTTCTATCTCCTGCGAAAAATATATTACAAGAAAAGTCAGCTGCAAACCATTGCTTTTTTTGCGCTCGTTGCAGGGATTTTGACCGGCGATCTGCTGTTCATCAGGAAGCCCGGGAGGGATGCTCAATCATTCGTGACCATCAACAAGACTTCCTTTTTCCTGACCGATTGCATAAAATACTGGGGATTTGGCAATAATTCTTCGCCTGATGAAAAACATATTCTTGAAGTAGCGCTGAAATACCAGGAAGAGCATGATGAATTTGATTTTCTTGGTCCGCAATATCCTTTTCTTCATGAGGATGACACACCGGATGTATTAAGCCCCTATCTGAATCTGAATCCGGAAAAACCCAATTTTGTATTCGTGATCGTGGAATCGCTTTCTTCCTGTTTCATGGGACAGGATGCTTTTTGCGGAAGTTTCACTCCTTTTCTTGATTCCCTTGCTGGAAAAAGCCTGTACTGGCCGGGATGTCTTTCCACCTGTGAACGTACCTTTAATGCCCTGCCGGCTGTTTTTGGGTCATTGCCCCCGGGAAATCCCAACAGTGTCATCGAATCAGGAAATTTCCCCCGTCACCTGTCATCCATCCGGATACTGAAGGAAGAAGGATATTTTACCTCGTTTTTTTATGGTGGTAACAGCAATTTTGATCACATGAAGACCTTCCTGGACAACCAGGGAATGGATTATTATGTGAATTTCTACGGGAATACCTTCCCGGGCTTGATAGATGGGAAGCCTTATGTATGGGGACATCCGGATCATGAAGTGTTTGCCCGCTCGCTTGAAGTAATGGATTCCGTAAAAAGAAATCCGAGACTGGATATTTATCTTACGCTTGCCACCCACACCCCGTTTATACCGCCCGATCTGGCATATTACAAACAGAAGGCACTACAGAGGATCCGGTCTAACGGGCCGCGTCAGATGCCTGCAAAACTGGTGAATGAGAACTTGCAGATTTTTGCTACGGTTTTATATGCCGACCATTCGCTGCAGCAGTTTTTTGAGGCATGGAAAAAGAAACCGGCTTACAGGAATACCATCTTTATAATTACCGGTGATCATGGTATGAGCGAATTGAATATGCGCCAGTATTCAGAACTTGAAAAATACCACGTTCCGCTGATCATCTATTCTCCCATGCTCAAGGAGCCGAGGAAAATGGAATCCTTAACCTCCCACCTCGACATCACTCCTTCCATTCTTGCCCTGATGGAGAACCAATATGGCTTCGTAAACCGTTACTACTATGCGTGGATGGGAACCGGACTCGATACGGTCAAAAATTTCAGGAGTACCCGGAGGATGGGTTTCATGCGGGGAAACCGCGACATCAATGAATATCTCAATAACGATTTTTACCTTGATCAGGAAAATCTTTACCAGGTTGGCAAAGGATTAAAGCTCATCCCGATAAGGGATTCAATCATTGCAAACAGGCTGAAAAACAACCTGGTGCATTTCCGCGAGCTGAACTATTATATCACCCGGAAAAATCTCCTTATTCCGCAGTCGGTTTTTGAAGGAAGAGTGGTAAGAGGGGTAAAGATAAAATTGAGAGACAAGGTGTACTTTACAGAAACTGATTCTACTTCCCTGTACCGGTTGCTTGTCAACTGTGACAGCATTCCAGCCGGTTTCCGGTATTTTGATTTTGAACTGAACCTTGAGATGCTTTGTCATGACACGGATCCCGACAAAATACCAAAAGTTGTTTTTGACATGTGCGACTACAAGGGGCAATCCCTTTCCTGGAACACTTCCAATATTCCGCCGGTAAAAATGGATGAACTGGGCAAATGGCATAAACGCACGGTGACCGCTCACTACAATTTCAGACTGCCCCCGGGAGAGCATTACCTGCTGAAAATGTATTTGATGAATTGTTATGGGTCAACCACCCGTTTCAGAAATCCCAGGATCGTTCTTACTGCCTACAATTAAAAGAAGGAACCGGTCCTCGCGAACCGGTTCCTTCAAAAAAGGGGCCGGGAATGATGTACCAAACCAGACAAAAGCACAGTCGATTACCAAAGCGAGCCGCCGCTAATGCACACCACCCCGGCTATATGTTGAAGAACTGCTTTACCTTTTGCTCCTGGTGTTCCAGTCGTCCTGGGGAGCGTTAGCGTGTGCCCTGATACGTGACAACGCGCTTTCAATGCCTCTGAGTTGTTCTGCAATAAGTTGTTTTACATTACCGGTTATATAGGGCTCTTCCAATGATTCCCTGTATTCCTTGATGGCAGTTTCTTCGCCGGTGATACAGGCACTCACGATAGAATCCTTGTCACCCGAGGTGAAAATAGATTTCATATCCATCCAGGTACGATGAATGGCTCCCAGGGGGCCGCCATTATCCTGTGCTTCGCCACCCAGGCGGATTACCTGTTGCTGAAGCTGGATAATAAAGTTTTCCCTTTCCTGTGAAAAATGCTCGAAAGTGTTTCTCATTCCTTCTTCCTTCACAGATTCGGCAGCATTCATATAACCATTTTTACCGTCATAAGCTATTGCGATCAGATGATTCAGGGTGTCAATCACCTTTTGATTTGAGTTTTCCATTTTATCCATGTTTTAATTGTTACCGTTTCCAGTGGTAAAATTCATAAACATACGCCTTTGAAGCGTTACACAATTTTTCCTAAAATTTACATGATTTACATGCTACCGGCTGGGCTTGTACCGGATCACCTCTGCTTTTTCAAGCGTGATCAATCCACCGGAACCCGATTCTTCGAAAAGACGTTCAGCGTAGGTGGTAAATTCCCGGATCTTTTCTTCGGTATCAACGATTTCGATAACCATGGGAAGATCGGAAGAGATTTCCAGAAGCTTCGAGGTATGAACGTGAGAGGTGGGACCAAATCCCATGATGCCGCGGGTTACCGTGGCCCCTGACAGCTTTTGCCTGCTGGCTTCATACACGATCACCTCGTACAATGGACGACCCTTGTATTTGTCGGACTCGCTGACAAAGATCCTGAGCAGTTTGGCATCCGGACGATTTTCCATATCAGAGGGATTTGATGATGATGATTCCGAGAAAAGTTGCGACAACCCCCAGTAAAATGCTGCCGGCAACGTAATAAAAAGCATAGGCTAACTGCCCGTCGCGCAACATGCCGGCAGTTTCATTCGAGAAGGCGGAAAATGTAGTGAAACCACCCAGGATGCCCGTGGCAAGGAAAAGCCGCCAGTCGGCCGAAAGGTTTCCTCTTTCACTCAGTGCAAATACCATCCCGATCAGAAAACAACCGGTAATGTTGACCAGCATGGTACCATACGGAAAAGAAGTGTACACTTTTGCCTGAACAAACCGTGACAGCACGTACCGGGAAACTCCACCGATAAAACTGCCGGTTCCGATAAATAAAAGGGTTTTCATACAGCCTGCCTGGCCATCGCTGCTTCCTTCCGGCCTGCATCCATTTTTTCAATGGCATACCGCAAAGCAGTCCTTGGCATTTCTTTTTTATGATCCATGACAAAAGTAAAGACCTCTTCTTCATGAAGCCTGGAGGCAGCTTTCAGCATCCAGCCATACCCCTTCTGCACCAGGTCCTCCTTGTCTGTCAGCAGAATTTCCGCAATTTCGAAGATTTCTTTCAGTAATTTCCCCTCCCTGGCCGGAACAATCAGTGAAACAGCGGCAGCCCGGCGCATCCAGAGGTTCGGAGAATGTGCCCATTGTTTCAGGTTCGCAATGAATTCAGGATATTTCATGATAAAATCTCCCACGGAATGGTTACAGAAAGTATCGCACGATGCCCAGTTTTTCACGTATAAATTTACCCATCGGTCGAAATACTGAAAATCTTCGGGCTGAAACTGCTTTCTTATGGCAAAAATCCACTGGCTGGCAATAAAAGATTCTTCCATGTAACCGGATTTCCAGAGTTCTTCGCAAAGGCTGAAAATTTCAGATTTGGAAAGATGCTTTATCTCCCGAAAGAAATCTTTTCCGATATCTGAAACCATCTTGGTTTTGATACCATACAGCTTGATTTCTTCTTTGAAGAATCGCGAACCGCTTTTGCGTATGGTCTCATTTGAATTGCTGATAAGCGTTTCCCGGAGTTGATCTGGCAGCATTGTACTTTATTCTTTTTTCAGGTTTGTTTTTTTCTTTTTCTTCAGAAACTGGAAAAACGATTTCTTTTTTTCTTTC
>JBLNAN010000093.1:0-2843 GCA_050259355.1 Syntrophothermus sp.
GCCATATTATCGGGCGGCGGAGATACCCCCGCCATCAATCATAGCATTGAATCTATACGAAACCGGGCGTCCCTGCTGGGTTTTAAAGTTTATGGCATCCGCTCGGGCTGGAAAGGACTGCTGGGTGACGGAGATATCGTGGATCTCACCCATCAGCCCTATGATGGCTGGTACGGGGGTACGGCGCTTCGCTCCAGCCGGACCAATCCTTTCCCTTCGAAAAAAAATCCTGAAAGCAGGGTACCGCAGGTGCTGAAAAATCTGGAAAGGTACAAGATCGATGTGCTGGTTACGATTGGAGGCGATGATACCAACGGGGCCGCCAAGCGTTTGTTTGAAACAGAAGGTATTCCCGTCATCGGGTTTCCAAAGACCATCGATAATGATCTTCGCACCCGCACCGTCCATCACTACAATGGCAAAGACATTGAAGCGGTCATCTGTCCTGGTTTTCCTTCCGGGGCAAAGGCAATTGCAGAGTTTACAGCCAAGATAAAAACCACGGCCGAATCCCACTCGAGGATCATTGTTCTGGAAGTGATGGGTCGTGACGCCGGATGGCTGACCGGTTCCGCTCTTTTCGGCGGTGCCACGCTCGGCCTCATACCTGAATTCGAGATGACACAAAACCGCAAGGAGGTCTTCCTGGATAAAGTTAAAGAAGCCTATCTGGGTTCGAAGAAGAAATACCTGGTGATCCCGGTTTCAGAAGGTGTGCGGTGGTTTGATGAAAAATCCGGAAAGCTTGACGTGGTATATGCCAGTTCGGAGGTAGATGAATATGGTCATCCCCGTTTTGGGGGTATCAGCGGCGTGATCGCCTCGGAGATTTCCTCCAAGCTCGGTATTGAGGCACGGGCACAGATCTCGGGATATCTTCCCAGGTCGGGACATTGCCGCAGTTACGACCGCAGGCTCACCGCCACGCTAGCCGATAAAGTGGTTGACCTTCTTCTTCGCGAGGATTATGGCCAGATGCCGGTGATGCAGAATGTCGTACCCTACAGCGGACTAGAAGAATTCAACACCACCTCGATCGATATGGGAGCAGTTGGAAATAAACCGTTGTCGGAGGAATATTACAACATTGATAATTTTACCTTCACCCCGGCCTATTTTGATTTCCTGGAAAATATCCTTGGAAAGCCCAACGTGGAAGATTTTAAGTATGATTTCCCGGTCGTGATACCCGGGTAAGCTGGTTTCGGCTGACAGCGGCTGCCCGAGTTTATCGAAGGCAGCCTTAGTTTATCAAATGCTGCCTGAGTTTATCGAAGGCAGCACCAGATGCACCGTATTCCTGGTACGCTGTTCCATCAGCACGGTTTGATCTTTCACCAGTTCCTCAACTGATCCGGCTGTATAATGCCGGATGGTATACAGTTCAACGTTTTTGTTGTATTTCACGTGGTAATCCTTCTGAAGAGCTGCGATACAATTGACTTCAAGCGTGGGATCATCGTCAACGCAGATGGTGAAGGAGATCGCCGAATTCTGCATTACATTCACCCTTGCCCCGTGCCGGGCCAGCAAACTGAATATCCCGCTAAGGTTTTCTTCAATGATAAAAGAAAAATCCCGGGGCGAGATGGAGATCAGCACCTGGTTCTTTTTACGGATGTAGATCGGAAAAGACAGGGTCCATTTTTCAATATTGCTGATAAAAGTTCCGGGCGCTTCAGGGTCGCGGAATGACTTCACCCATAAGGAGATATTCGAATTCTCAAGTGGCTTGATCGTTTTGGGATGGATGACCGAGGCCCCGAAATAAGCCAGCTCAATGGCTTCACGGTAAGAAAGCGTGTCGAGCTTCCGCGCGTCGGGAAACCATTTGGGATCAGCATTCATCACGCCGGGAACATCTTTCCAGATGGTCACCTCGGGAGCGTTCAGAGAATAGGCAAAAATGGCCGCCGTGTAGTCTGAACCCTCACGTCCCAGCGTGGTTGTATTCATTTCCGGATCGCTGCCGATAAAGCCTTGCGTGATAAAGATGGTTCTGCCATCATTTGGCGTATTATTGATTTTCTGACGGATGAGGGTCTTTGTCAATTCCCAGTTCACCCTTGCATTTCGAATGGAAGAATCGGTTTTGATCAGTTGTCTTACGTCAAGCACCACGCTGTTGAGCTGTGATTTCTTCACAAATGCATGAAGAATTTCCGCAGAAATCAACTCGCCATAACTGACCACCTGATCGTATTCGTAATGATAATCCTGCATGGCTCCTTTCATCGTGTGACCCTTCCGGAGATATCCCCGCAATTGTTCAAACAACGTGATGATCAAAGGAAAATCTTTCTCCTCCGAACCGGGAAATAATTCAGATAGAATTTCGAAATGAAAATTCCGGATCTTTTCATACGATTCAACCATGGCCAGGGCATCGAAAGCGAGATAATGACCCAGCAACTGCTCCAGTGCATTGGTGGTTTTTCCCATGGCAGAGATGACCAGCAGAACGTTGTCATTCCGGTAACGGGCAAGGATGGAAACTACATTTCTGATACCCGCGGCGTTGTTTACCGAGGCACCACCAAATTTGAAGACTTTCATATCATACTGCATGATGATGGGTGACAAATTTAGTCTTTTGCTATCTTTGTTAAAAAATAAAATATGAAATTTAAGACCCTCACTGAGTTTATTGTTGAAAAACAAAATCAATACCCCAATGCGACGGGAGAGCTTACCCGGTTGCTGAATGATATAGGAATAGCTGCCAAGTTCGTGAACCGGGAGGTAAACCGTGCCGGTCTGGGCGATGTGATGGGTTATGCCGGCGAGGTGAATGTGCAGGGCGAAGACCAGAAAAAGCTGGATGTTTTTGCCAATGATCAGTT
>JBLNAN010000094.1:0-15532 GCA_050259355.1 Syntrophothermus sp.
CTGAAAGACATTGCCAACATCATCGGTATGGATATCTCCACGGTTTCAAGGGTGGCCAACAGCAAATATGTTCAGACTCCCTTCGGAACTTTCCTCCTGAAAAGCTTCTTTTCCGAATCCATGCAAAATACCAAAGGTGAAGAAATTTCTACACGCGAGATTAAAAAAATATTGCAGGATTCCATCGATGCCGAAGATAAATCCGATCCTTTTACCGATGATCACCTGGTGGAGATCCTGAAGGAAAAAGGATACAACATTGCAAGGAGGACTATAGCTAAATACCGGGAACAGCTCAACATTCCTGTTGCCAGGATGCGTAAAGAACTGTAAATTAATTATATGGAAGTCCGTCTGGCCAGAATTATATCTTTCCTGCTTCACCCCGTTTTTCTTCCTTTCTACATGCTGCTTTTTCTCTTCAGCATGAATTTTCACGCCGCGCTGGTCCTGACGCCAAAGGCAAAACTGTTTCTTGCAATTGTTGTGATGCTGACCACCATCCTTATCCCGCTGTTACTCAATCTGATTTTCCTGAGGATGAAACTGATACAATCCCTCAGGATGGAGACCCGGGAGGAGAGGATTTTCCCGCTGATCACGCAGGTGATCTTTTTTTATCTGACCTATTACCTGCTGAAACAATACCAGGTTCCCTTTATTTTCACCTTTTACATGCTTGGTGCAACGTTTCTTGTATTTTGCACGCTGGTCATCACGTTGTTTTACAAGATCAGCCTGCACATGACCGGCATGGGCGGTGTCTTTGGATTTTTCCTGGGACTTGCACTGAAATACAGTCTGCCGATGGCGGACATTCTCATGATCATCATCCTGATCAGCGGCATTACAGGTGTTGCCCGCCTGAAAGAAAATTCCCACAAAAACTCCGAGATATACGCCGGATTTCTTGCGGGAACTGTATTAATGATGGCTTTATTTCTTCTTCTCTAGAAAGGCATGATGACAAATCCCACGGAAACGGGATACATGTCGGGGCCTTGTGCTTTTTTGAATACCGATGAAAGCATATAGTAAGCGTTAACATTGAACCATTTGTAGCCTACCCGCAGGGTGGGACCATAAACGAACTGCTCGAGTCCCTTGATTCCCCAGGTTCTGAAACGGACCGTTTCGTCGGTGTTGATGGTATACTGGTTGGTGGTGATATGACCTTCTCCCTTGTATTTGGAGTTGCTGCCGGCAAGCATGCCCAGCTTGAATCCGATCCCAACGCTAACCTTGGTTTTACTCTTGAAATTAAATTCAATGGGAAGTTCAAGATAAGTGAGGGTAATCTTGCTTTTCTTCCAGCTTACGGAATCCGGGATCGGCATGAGGAAAGTGCTGTCAGCCTTGCGGTTTACAACAAAATTTCCGTACATGTTGTGTGTGGTGAGGCCCAGGCCAATGGAAAACCCGAAATCGCTCTTGCCAAACGGGGTATTGTACATGGCAAAGACCTGGAATCCCTGGTTGATGGGACGGATGTCAACATTATTCGGGGTATTGACCCAGAAGTCATTGAAAAGTCCAATACCAAATCCGATTCTTTTTTTGGTGGTTTCATTTACCACCTGAGATTGGGCTGATGAAACAAAAAGGGTAGAGATCAGCAGGATAGACAGCAATTTGTTCGATAATTTCATAATTTTCTTTATAATATGTTTTTGATGGTCTATTTTCTAACGGCAATAATACATTTTTATTTCCACAATTTCTCCGGATACTGATGGGACGCCACGAGTGATTTTATCATTTCAACCACGTGCGGCCGGTCTTCCGGATAGGTCATGCCGAACCATTGTGCATCCGAAGTAAGGATTTTAACGCTGGCCGTACGGGAGTGAATCAAATTGTTAACGGCTGTCGGAATATAATATTCAGATTTAGGATCATTTGAATTGTTTTTCAGAAATTCTCTGAAACCTGTATCCAGATAATTAAAGAAAGAAGGAGTGAAACCCCAGAAATTCATTGAAACAATAGTATTTTCAGGAATTATCACCGGTTTGTTCTGTTCATCCACATAAGCGATGCCTGAAGGAGTACGTTCAATTTTGGTTCGTTCTATAACTTCGGTAAGGAAATTCTGTTCATCGGGAATGCAAACCCCTCTGGAGACTGCGCCAAATTCAGAAAGGGTATTATGAATTTCGTAACCCACCATGGAATAATCATTTACCCGGTTGGGAGACCAGTCTTGGTAATAGGCGGCAACGGCATTAAAGGCTGCCCTGCCATAGAAATCATCGGCATTGATCACGGCAAAAGGCTCGCTGATAACGTCTTTGGCCATGAGAACGGCATGACCCGTTCCCCAGGGCTTTTTGCGATCCGCCGGTATGACGGTTTCTTCAGGAACTTTCCAGATTTCCTGAAAGACACACTCGATCCGGATCCTGTCGCGGAGATCTTTGATGATAACCTCATTAAATTCTTTCTCGATGCTTTCCTTGATGATGAAAACCACCTTGCCGAAACCTGCCTGGATTGCATCATAGATGGAATAATCGATGATGGCTTCGCCGGAAGGGCCGATCGGATCAATTTGCTTGAGGCCACCGTAACGGCTGCCCATGCCGGCAGCGAGGATGAGAAGGGTCGGTTTCATAGTGTGATTAACTTTTCCATGTTCTTAATTTGTACCACCAGGATGCATACAGCGCTATCACCAGGTAGCAGGGAAACAGTATGACGTAAGCCATTTTGGAGCTCCAGATGTCGGCAAGACCGCCCCAGAGCAAGGGGATCAATGCTCCTCCCGCGATGGCCATGATCAGGAGCGCCGAGCCCTGTTTGATAAAGCGACCGAGATCGTGAATGGCAAGCGGCCAGATGGCCGGCCATACCATGGCATTGGCAAGACCCAGAAGCGCGACGAAAAAAACAGACATCTCCCGGTCGGACAGCAGAACCCCGAAACTGAAGATGATTCCCAGTACGGCACTGCCCAGGAGAGCGATGCGCTGTGAAATCAGCCGCGGGATGAGAACTATTCCTAAAATATAACCGGCAATCATGGCAATTAGCGTGTAGGTTGTAAACGACTTTGCTGTGGCAATTCCTATGCCGCTGGAGATGCCGTAGCGGATGATTGTATCGCCTGCAACTACTTCTGCCCCAACATAAAAAAACAAAGCGATGGCTCCAAGGATGAGTTGCGGAAAATCGAGAATGCTTTTTTTGTCTCTGGTTACCGAAGTTTCGGTTTCTTCATCAGGTTCTGAATTCAGATCGGGCAGGGGAGAAAGCAGGATCATCAATCCAAGGAAAACCAGAACACCGGTCATCACCAGGTAGGGCATGATCACCCGTTGTGCCAGTCCGTCAAGGGCGGCATTCCTGGCAGCTTCATCCATTCCCGAAAGACTTGCCACAAAAGTATCGCCGTCCTTCAGGATGAAATAGGCAAGGATCAGCGGGGCGATGGCTCCTGCAGCCTTGTTGCAGATTCCCATGATGCTGATTCTGCGGGCAGCGGTTTCCCGCTTGCCGATGATCGTGATATACGGATTGGAAGCGGTCTGCAGAATGGCTAGACCGGTACCCATCACGAAAAGGCCGGTCAGAAATAATCCATAGGTTCTGCTGAGCGCCGCGGGAATAAACAGCAGTGTGCCGGCACCCATCACCAGCAGCCCGGCCATCATGCCTTTTTTAAATCCTGTCTTTTCCAGAATCATGGAAGAAGGAATCGCCATGATGGTGTAAGAAATGTAAAAGGCAAACGCAACAAAAAGCGCCTGGAAATTACTGAGCTCGCAGGCAATTTTCAGGTAAGGGATGAGAATACCGTTGAGCCATGTAACAAATCCGAAGATAAAGAACAGGGAGCCAATGATGGAAATAGAGATGATGTAATCTCTGCGCGTCTGTACAGGCATTGATGGTGATTTTAGTTTGCTGATCGTGAATCGTAAATATTCCGTCTGCAAATTTAGAAAAATGACTTGATTTTCTGTTTCAGTTTCTGTTACCGGGCCACCGGGGTACAGTTTATTTCAGGACCAGAATTTTTGCGGCATCGCTTCCCGACTTCGTACTCAGGCGACAGATGTAGGTTCCGGGAGACAGTTTTGAAACATACAATTCAGCTTTGTATTCACCCGCGCTGAGATGGTTATCCATAAGGGAAGCAACTACTTTTCCCGTCATATCCAGGACATCAAGGGTAACATGACCGGCAGTCCTGATATTAAAAGGAATATTGATCATGAAACTACCAGGATTGGGATAAACAGCTCTTAGTCCTTCATCGGAAGGTTGATTTCCGGAGATGGGTTTAATGCCCAAAGGGTTGTATCCATGAGGTCCGGGGGCAGCCGGTGTGTAGCCATGACAAACCGAACATTCCTTCAGGATACCGGCACTGCCCTGAAGGGTAATGTTCTGGACATTATCATTTGGCTGGGAAGAGGTGTAAATGGCATGGGGGGACCCGTGACAGGTACTGCAGAATAATCCGCCATGACCCTGCGATTGTTTGAATAGTTTTCCCGGCTCCTCTGCATAAACAGACCCATGGCAACCGGTGGCGCCACAGGAAGGTTCCTGCAGCCATGGCTCTCTTCCGTTCTCGACGGTATTTCCAACATTTAAAACACTACCATGGCAGTCCTGGCAAATCCCAACCGATCCACCCTGAAGCTTCAGGGTATGCATGGTATCTCTCAGGCACTGCGTGTTGGGACCGGGATGACATTTATAACAATCATTGATGGATCCGGTGTTGATAAATTCACCATGCTTCTGATGAATGACCTGTGAAAAAGGCGGAACGCCCGGTGTACCTCCCATACCCAGTGCATTGTCGGAATGGCAGGTAGCACAAAATACAGGCTTGTTGTTGGGATTATAACCCGGAACATTTTCATGAGCATTCAGAATTCCGTTTTCACTGGAATGACAGCCACTGCTCACGCAGTTGATTTCATGTGAAACAGGTATTACGCTCTGGGTGGAAGCGATCTGTGTGCCGCCGGGAAGATAAGCCTTGATGAGCGTGAGCTGATAAGGCACCGGGGTGGAAGGAGTGGCATCAGGAAATGCAGTAACCGGAATACCTGTTGCATAATGATAATTTATTGAATCTGCATTCGCCATCGTACCCGAAAGACCGTTTCCGGTAAGACCGATGTTGTTTCCGGGATTGGTTCCGAAGAGCTGCTGCACATACGTCCAGAAATTTGTTTTGCCAACGGACCAGGTGTTGCCGGGTATCTCGTAGCTGACATAAATTCCGCTGGAATGCGGCATGACCTCCGGCAAATTGAACTGGCTTCCCTTTTTGATCACATGGGCATACTGATTATTATAAGGCGGGAGGATGCACATGTTAGAGAAATCCTGATTTGCACAATGCATTCCCAGATCGTTCCATGCAATCACCAGGTACTCGTCAGTTGATGGTTTTGATTTCTCACCGGGCCGGAAAGAATTCAGCAGAGGCACCATGAGCAATATTACCGTGATAACCATTATTCTTTTCATGATCAATAAATATTGTTTGAAGCAAATATAGTATAGAAAAAGTTTCGTTTGTCTTTTTGAATAAAGATTATCCAATATTAAAAATAGAAGGATTACTGATCCAGGGTGATTTTAGTATTTCCTGAAAATTCGAAAATACCCCTGATCCCGGCACGGGTGATGTAAATGTTCCCGATATCCACTTTATTGATGACGCCTGAGAAACGGAACATGTCCTGTTTGGCATTCTCGTTGAGCACCGTCTGCAGCTGTTCTTTTATTGAACCGAGCTGAACGGCAACAGGAAAATTCAGTTTCTGCTGCACCGATTCCAGGAAGTTATTATGGTAGAGCCAGCTTGCAGACCGGATCAGTACGTTCCGCGTCTTCACATCAAAATCAAGATCATTGATTTTAAAAGAATGAGCAGCGCGGTCGAAATAGGGTTTTCCTGAAAAATAAACAGTTCCTTTCACACTTCCGGAAAGATCCGTTGCAATCACCAGCTTGTCGCCACTCCCGAACAGTATGATGTTATCGACCATTACCGTGTATTTCCCCTGCCTTATGGTGTATCCCTTCAGCTCGCCCGCCGCCAGTTCGTTGATATGACTGAAAGGTATATCGGTCACGAGGTTGATGCTGGAAATATCATCAATTTTTGAAGTAAAAAGAATCTGCGGGAGCGATGCGCTCAGCAGATAAGCAGGAGCCACCTCATTATAAAAAAGTTCTGTCAGGCAGCGGATGCTGCAGCTCAGTTTCAGTTTCCCGTCCGCGGCCCTGGGTGAAACCATCCTGACCTCCCTCGGGGTGATTTTTAACCAAAGGGGATAATCGCCTTCTATCCTGACGGGTTCCTGAACTTTTTTCCATACATCGGTCATGATACCCCTGATATCAAGGATGGACAACAAGGCTCTGTCGATGCTTTTGTTGATGATTTTCTGGTTGGAGGCGATAAGCACATCGGCTATGACGGTCAGCGGGAAGCTGACCGGGCCGATTTTGACAACCGGCTGCTTAATCCATTCGTAACCCTCTGAAGTGGTCAGGGTGGTGATGTTCCAGTCTTTTGTGACAGATACTTTTGTCCTGAAGTTCAGGGCTATTCCGGCGGTGACTTCTCTTTCGTCAGTGTATTTGTAACCGAGTGCACCGATCACGGTTCTTTTTTTTATCCACAGGTTGAGCGGAATCTTGTAAGTGATCTCGTTTCCTTCCATGTAAATCTTGAAGTCACCGGCTTTCCAGGCGGTAATTTTCAGGTCATCTCTCTGGTTGTTTTCGTAGCTGGTGTCCTGGTAGATCACGCCATTGAACTGGTCATTCAGTTTTTTTTCCAGTTTGACGATTTCGAGTTCAACAGGGAAAGTGATGTCGGAATAAACAGGGGCTACCGGTGGTTCAGCGTAATTTTCCGCCGGGCTTTCGATTTTCAGCGTGCTATGGCAGGAGCAGAGCAATAGCAACACTATTGAGAACGCTGCAAAGCAAAAACGTTTCATGGAGATGGATTGAGAGACAAAGATAAGGAACTATTAAACGCTCAATGATCAATGATCAATGATCAATGATCAAGTCTGCGATTTTCGCATGAAAAAAAACACACACTGAGTTGCCTGATTAGACTGATTCACACTGTTTTTGTCTTCAATGATCTTTTTTAATAAATGAGTGTTGAGTGTTGAGCGTTTCTTAATACATTTGCCTAACACATCTATCCTTCCATTATGAATATATATTCTTTCCGGCCGAAGATCCTGATCACATATTGTTCATTGATACTTCTGGTGGCGGGCTGTACCTACAAGCAAAACGGCGAATATTTCAGAGACCTATCAATGCCAGTCGCACCACAGGCTACTTTTTCAAATTCTTTCGGATCAGACACCCTGCTGTGTATCACCGGTGATCCTTTCACGATTACTTTTAGTGCAGGCGCCAACTATTCCGATTACAACCTTGACATTTTTGAAGGAAATGTGAAGAAAGCCAGCACCAGGAGCAACAACGGTGTTTTTGAACTTTCACCTCATTCTATTGTCAGCAAGGCCGGTATCTATGATCTGACTTTCGTTTTTTCCTTCAGCACGGGATCCGGCAGCATTGCTGACAATATGGGAGCAGAGGAATTCACGTATTCACGGAACATGGTCATGGTTTTTTATGACTGGACCTCCGGATTCTATCCCGAAATCAGCTTTTCACCCGCCGGCGGTACCCTCAGCGGGACAGTCACCATACCCGGTGATGCGCCGATGATAAGAAAGGTAAAGATCAGCAAGCGCTTTGATTTTGGAGAGGCATGGGAAATAGCTACTATAATTGGTTCCACACCTTTTACCTTCGAGGATCATTCCTACGTGGGAGAGGATGTTACCTATATGATCCAGACCTACATGGGAAATAATGAAGGGACTTATTTCTACCCGTGCAGCCAGGGTTCAGGCTTCCGTCAGCAGGAGATCCAGAAAGGCACCTTCACGCTGGATGCCAATGGAATCCCGGTGATCCAGTGGCCCAAAACAGATTATCCACTCAATTGCAATGGCTACAGGATCATCAATAAAATTTCAGACGATTCGGCCTATGATGTTACAATTATAAACAACCTCGAAAAAGATTCCATTCACAATGCAGATATAGGTTTTCCGGGCAATAACAATATCTATGTTTCGTATATTCCGAAGCTGCCTCCTCCTGGCTATGACCGCGAGATGGCGATGTACAATTATGCCGAATCGATGTATTGCTCTGCAGGACTCCCGTCATTCAATTTCGGACGTTTCTATTCTCCTGTTGGAAACGATATTTTTACCGATGGGGTATCAGGCAGCATCTTTCGCTACAGTGCCACCACCGGCAACCAGATCGATCATCTCACTACCACCGGATGGTTCTATGCAATTGCCGTTTCTCCCAATGATAAGTATCTGTTGGCAGCAACCGGAAACAGCACTTTCGACTATTTGTTGTACAACATAACAACCCGGGTAACCACCTATATTCCCAGCAGTTCTGTTCTGGGATCAGGCGGCTCGGCGGGTGCAGTATCTGTTTCTGATGAAGGCATTGGTGCTGTAGCCGGATATAATAAACTGGTGATTTATGATTTTGTGAACCATGTAAAAATACTGGAACAGGGATTTAACCAGGAGCCCCGCCCCGTGATCTCACCAAATGGAAAATACTTTTTCGCTTCTGCTGACTATTTGTATCTTTTTTCAATTTCAGGCAGCACTGCCACGCAGATATGGCGCTCACCCGGCGGTACAACACCCTATAAATATTATTCATTTGTGCCTTCTGATGAAGAAAAAGTCATACTTGTGGAAAATCAGCTTTTGTCGGTCAGAAATGCACCGGGGATGGGGATCATCCGCAGTTTCAACATGAACATGACCAACTTGGGTAACATTGATCACAACTCCGGAAGACTACTTTGCTATGATGATACGCATTTCAGGATATATGATTTCAATACGGGCGGATTAATCAGGCAGATGCGGTTAGGTGACGGGTATGGAGGTTACCTGAGGGTTCGCGGCAATACGGTATATTCCGGAGATTCTAAAAAAATTAAATTCTGATGAAAAAAATCATTCTTGTCCTGCTGATCATAGTTTTTTACCATGTTTCAGTTGCGCAGCACGTTGAAATCGGTATCACCACGGGTTACAGTACTTTTGCCATGAGTGATCTGAAGACGGATCTGGAAAACGCCGCCCCAAGCGCTCCTTTTGATGCTGTTCTCACCAATAACTTCCCCGGATACCTCAGCTTCGGCGGTTTCATGGTAGAACATTTTGGTTTCTATGGTATCGGTATTACTTACCAGTACAACTCGACCGGGGCCAGGGTCACGTCATCCGACTATTCAGGCCGTTATAATTTTGATGAATCACTACGCTGCAATTCCATCGGGCTCAGGAATAATTTCCTGCTTGACAAGTTTGGAAACTGCGGAATCGGTGCCACCCTTGATGCCGGAGTAAACTTTACAAAAATGAAGATCGAGGAGACGCTGGTGTTGAACAATTCCACTGTTCATGACCAGACCATGAACCTTGAATCGACCAGTTTTTTTCTTCATCCGGGGCTTTTTGCCGATTACCTGATATTTCCATTCCTCAAAGCAGGTATCAATGCCGGATATCAGATCGACTTCAAGGGAATGTTAAAAATAGAGGAATTGGAATCCGGTCTTAAGTCAGACTGGAGCGGGTTCCGGCTGCAGGTATCCCTGAGCTTCGTTCCGGCAGGGCTGATTAAAGAATAGAATAAACTTCCAACGTCCAATGATCAACTTCCAACTCCCAAATCACTTGATTATTGAGCGTTGGGAGTTCATTTTTTCAACTTCCAACCGTCCAATTATCAACGTCCAACTCCCAAATCCCTTGATAATTGAGAGTTGAGCGTTGAGTGTTGGGAGTTTGCAGTGTGCTATTGGAAGTATTTAAAAACTGCCGACTGCCGACTGCCGACTGCTGACTGCCGATTTTCTCATGGCATACTAATTGACTAAGGGGTACGAACATATTTAAAAACCGTTATGTCAATTGTTAAAGAGATCTATCCTGTTCAGGGCATGTCGTGTGCTTCCTGCGCGGGAAGCATTCAATCCTCCCTTTCGGCTACACCTGGCGTAAAGGAAGCCGGTGTTAACCTTGCAGCCGAGAATGTCGTTGTAGAATATGACCCTGACAAAATATCCATCCAGGACATTGAAAAAGCCGTCAGCAACCTGGGTTACAAGTTGGTGACTGACAAAAATGTCACACGGGAAATGCAGGAAGATGCACAATCCCGCCGGCTGAAAATGATGAAACGGAACACCATTATTGCCGTGACCTTATCGCTGCCCGTCTTCATCATCGCGATGTTTTTCCACCATATGCCTTTCGCCAACTGGATCATGTTTGCACTGACCTTGCCGGTGGTGGTTTATGCTGGAAGAGAATTTTTTGTTATTGCATGGAAAAGAGCCCTGCATCTTTCTTCCAATATGGATACGCTGGTGGCGATGGGAACAGGCACTGCATTTCTTTACAGCACTTTCAATACTTTTTTTCCGCGGGTATTTCTTTCAGCCGGACTCGAACCGCACGTGTATTTTGAAGCGGCCGCCGTTATCATTTCTTTTATTTTACTGGGAAGATATTTCGAAGAAAGAGCCAAGCGAAGAACTACTTCTGCCATCAAAAAGCTGATGAGCCTGGGTGTCAAGACTGCCCGCGTGATCCGGAACGGTGTTGAAAAAGAGATGCTCATCTCGAAAATCAGGATCGGGGATATCCTTGTCATCCGGCCGGGAGAAAAAATTCCCACCGATGGCGTTGTTACCGGGGGAAGATCGTATGTGGATGAAAGCATGATCACCGGTGAATCGGTTCCGGTCGAAAAAAAAACCGGCAGCAAGGTCATTGGTGCCACGGTAAACCAGGCCGGCAGTTTAGAGATGACGGCTGAGAAAATCGGATCGGAAACCATGCTTGCGCAGATTATCCGGCTCGTGCAGGAAGCTCAGGGCAGCCGTGCCCCTGTACAAAAGCTGGTTGATAAAATCGCTTCGGTCTTTGTTCCTGTTGTTATCGGCATTGCCATCATTACCTTCTTTGCCTGGTATTTCTTCGGTCCTGCCGGATCTGCATTCGCCCTGCTGAATGCCATCGCGGTGCTCGTGATCGCCTGTCCCTGTGCACTGGGTCTGGCAACGCCTACCGCCCTGATGGTTGGTCTGGGCAAGGCTGCCGCGAACGGAATCCTGGTAAGAGACGCTGAAAGTCTTGAAACTGCCCGCACGTTGAATGCCATCGTGCTGGACAAAACCGGGACCATTACCCGGGGAAAACCCGGTGTGACAAATGTGTACTGGGACCGGAAACTTCAGGACGGGGTTCAGTTGGATACGCTGGAGATCCGTTCTGCTATCCGTTCCATTGAAAAGAGATCGGAACACCCTTTCGCGGCGGCACTTGTCGAATGTCTTGAAAAAGATTTTACTGAAGAACTGTCTGTTGTCAGCTTTGAAAGCAGTTCTGGCAAGGGCGTGTCTGCATTTGTGGGGAAAGATGTTTATCACATCGGGAGCAGGACGTATATCCAGGAAAATGGCGGTGTGTTTTCAGATTACCTGCTGGAAAAGGACAACTGGCTGAGAAGCAGGGCCAACTCGCTGGTGTATGTGGCCAGGAACCGTGAAGTGATCGTTCTTTTTACCATTACCGATACCATTAAACCCACTTCACGTGAAGCGGTGGCCACGTTGCGCGACATGGGACTGCAGGTTCACATGCTCACGGGAGACACGGTTGCCATTGCCTCGCACATTGCCCAGGAAGCCGGGATCGATTTTTTCAAGGCGGAGGTTAGTCCGCAGGGGAAAGCTGATTATGTGAAGAACATGAAAGAACAGGGATTGAAGGTAGCGATGGTTGGTGACGGCATCAATGATTCTCCGGCTCTTGCACTGGCAGACATTGGTATTGCAATGGGCACAGGAACTGACATCGCCATGGAAAGCGCCCAGATTACCCTGATTCACGGGGATCTGGAACGGCTGGTGAAGATGGTGAAACTGTCGCGTCAAACCGTACAAACCATCCGGCAGAACCTCTTCTGGGCGTTCTTCTATAATGTAATCAGTATACCCATCGCCGCCGGTATTTTGTATCCCTTAACAGGATTCCTGCTGAACCCCATGATTGCAGGGGCAGCAATGGCATTCAGCTCTGTTTCGGTGGTGACCAACTCCCTGCGGATGAAGACGAAGAAGATCTGAGTAAGGGCGGATTTCCAAATCCGCCCTCACACCTGCTATATCTAAAACCTCAGTCTCAAACTGACAAAGAACTCTCTTCCCGGTGCCGGCTGATAACTGTTGTATTCATCCGGATCATTGGGTTCAGTAAATCCAAAATACCTTTCATCAAGCAGGTTTTTCCCGAAAAGGCTTAATTCCCCGCCGAGCCCGGCCAGTTTGAATCTGTATTTCAACTCGGCATTGAAGATATTGAATCCTTTTACCCACGAATTCCTGACAGTAGTATCACCATTGGCAATTTCCGTGTATTGTTCATAAATGGAATGCTTGGTTTGGATATACCATTTCGACTGGTACTGGGTTCCGAGAACAAGTGTGAAATTCTTCAGAAAATCAAAAGAAGCTTCTGCTGCCAGAACGTGCTGCGGACACTGCGGAATGAACTGTCCGTCGACACTGTCGGGCGATGTATATCTGCAGTTGGTAAAGGTATAGGCCACATCGAATTTCAGAACATCAACAGGTTTGTAGGCGAGATAGGTTTCAACGCCGGTGCGGCTGCTTCCGCCCAGGTTGCCGTAAAAGGCCGTATTGTTCCCTCTTTCAGCAATACTATAACGATAGAATTCATCTTTGGATTTGATATAGAAACCAGTAATATCGAAGAAAAACCTTTTTCCGATATCACCCCTGAAGCCGATTTCGCCACCCTGCATTTTTGAAGGTTCAATGCTTTCATTAAATCCTCCCCAATGCGCAGGGTTGTTGTAAAGCTCATCTCCGGTAGGGACAAGGAATCCCGTTCCATAATTGGCATACAGATTCAGGTATTTTGTGACGTCATACGCAAGACCGAAACGAACCGACGGACTGTTAAAGGTGCGGTTTCCGGAAGCCTGGTACACGGAATCAGGACCTTCCATATTATTTTGAAGTTCGTTGTAAACATAATCGTAACGGAGATTGAGCGTAGCATACAAACGGCTGAAGAGATCCAGCTTGTCAATCAGGAACAATCCCGTGCTCCGCTGTTTGATGACCTGGTTGATCAGCAGCGTGTTATTATCCATGACATCCTCACCAAAACGAGTATCCTCGCGGTTGGGGTCAGGGGTAACTCCAAAGGCTACCTCAGTCATGCTTTTGGTTTGAAAATCAGCACCAAGGCTCAGATGGTTTTTCACGATATTCTTACCCATGTTGATCGTGTACTGACCGGTGAATCCGTAGTTCTGGAAAGGCTTGTGGTCATCTCCCCGGTTGGAAGTCTCCTGGTACTTGTTCATGCGGGCAAACGCTTTCAGTTGAATATCCTGGTTACCGCCGATCATGAACTTGCCCAATAGTGCACCGGTCAAACGGTTGGTTTTCTGAAACTCGTTGAATGGAACAGCATCCGTGTTGGCCGCGGTGGGTCCAAAGTTTTCGTAGCGGTACATGCTGATGCCTTCCGAATTCTGATTGAAGTACATCGTGTAGGAAAGAAGCTGCGTGATGGTGATCTTGCTGGTAGGTTTCCAGTTGATCTTTTCGCTGAAATTATCGCCCATGAACGCCTGGTGAACCCTGTAGCCATCGCCCTGATTGTGAGAGTAAGAAACCCGGTAATTGACATTTCCCTGTGTGCCATCCACCTGCCCAAGGATCTTCCAAAAATTGTTGGACCCTGCAGATGCGTAAAATGTACTGTTTACTGGTTTGATCCCGCCATTCTGGGTGGTGATGTTCAGGACACCGCCGGTAGAACCTGTTCCATACAAGGAAGCGGCAAGGCCCTTCACCACCTCGATGCTGGAAACCGTTGCCCAGTCAACATCAAAAAGATCGGGTGCAAAACCGGCAGGGTCATTCACCGGAATCCCGTCAATCAAGACACCCACACCGCGAAATCCTGTTTCCGTCAGTACCCCTTGTCCGCGAATGTATAAATGAACCCGGGAACCACTGGTCCCGTTATCAATCCTTACACCCGGGACCAGCCTCAGTGCCTCGTCAGCAGCGATGGTTTTGGAGAATTTTTTCAGCTGATCGGCTCCAACGATGGATATCCCCGCGGGAATTTCTCTTAATGGAATTTTTGATCTGACAGCAGTGACTTCAATACCGCTGATGTCACGCACCCGGAGTGAATCCTTTTTTGCCTCTTGTGCATTCAATGAAATAGTAAAAGCAAGTAATACAATAAACAAACATAGTTTTTTCATATCCTGTTGATTTAAAATAAATAATGGACAGGGCCATAAGGTCCTGCCTTTTAAAAAAATAAAGAAAGTCGGTCAGGATATTTCCGGAGGTGGTCCGGTGATGGAAAGGAAAGTTTCGGAGTGTTTATTAATTTCGGGAAAGGCAACGTTCTTTTTGTTTTCAGGTGAAAATAAGGGAACCTGATTGTCGGGCAGTGCCTGTTTGATAAGATGGTGCAGCAGTGCGGTACGCGTCCTTGATTTTTGAGTTGAATTGACTGAACCGGCGATTTGGGAAGTTTTGTTGCAGGTGGTAATGATATTTGCCTCCTGTCTGTCATTGATACAGGTGATCACCAGCTGGTTATCCCTATGCTCGACGGAGATCACATCATAATACATCCCATTTCTGCAGAACTCATCTTCATCCAGCCACTTTACCGACGGATCACCCTTTTCAATGGTTATTTTTTCACATTCTTTATCCGTGAAGAGATGATTTCTGATCATCCCGTGCATGGCCTCCCGTACCCAAAACTGTTCTGTCCGGAATAGAAAATAATATCCGAAAAGATTGAACAGGATCACACCGGCCATCAGAATGCCGGCGATTTTGCTGGTCAGGGATTTAAAATGAGTTTGCAAGTGTAGTGCTTTTCGGCAGTAGAAACGACCACCAGGTAATTTCCCGGGGCGACCCGGTCACCGGTATCATTTTTACCGTCCCAGACAAAGGTATATAATCCTTTTGAATATTTCCCTTCCGTAATTTTTTTCACCTGCACGCCCTTCTGATCAACAACTTGTGCGCTCATGGTTCCATCTTCCGCCAATATTGTTATTTCTGTATTTGTTTTAAAAGGATTAGGCCTGACGGTAACAGCAGGTTGGTCAGCTTTTTCAACTCCGGTGCACGTCCTGAAGACAATTCTCACCGAATCTGTTGAAATACAATTCAGGTTGGAAATGGTGTTTCCTTTCACCGTAAAAGAACCGGGACCGCCTGTGAGCGTGGTATCAATCAGGATTTCCGGAGTAATGAAATTCCAGGGCAACCATGAATAGTGGCATCCGGAAACGGTATCCATTGAAAGTTCCACGGATTGGC
>JBLNAN010000095.1:0-4829 GCA_050259355.1 Syntrophothermus sp.
GGTGTTGTTCAGCATGTGTCCCATGTGCAGCACGCCGGTCACGTTGGGCGGCGGGATCACGATGGTAAAAGGCTTACGGTCATCAGGTTCTGAATGAAAATAATTCTCTTTCATCCAGTGTGAATACCATTTGTTCTCGATCGATCTTGGGTCGTACTTGGGGGCAATTTCCATCTTCTGAATTTTTGCAAAGGTGCAAAATTACGAAAAAGTTAGCCACCAAATTCTTACCTTTGCTTTCCAATCTGCACTGATGACGAAAAGAATTTTTATTACCGGTACCGGTATCATCTCCGCTATGGGAAATGATACCCGGGCAAATCTTGCCTCCCTGCTGGACAGCAGATCGGGTATCGGCGAAATAACTCTTCTCAAAACGATCCTCGCGAAATTACCCATTGCCCAGGTGAAGAAGACCACGGACGAATTACTGGAAATGACCGGCCAACCGGGAAGCAGGGATTTCACCCGTACAGCATTGCTCGGAATGATCGCGGCAAAGGAAGCACTGGAATCAGCTGGAATTCACGATGTAAAAGCCCATCGTACAGGTCTCCTATCAGCGACTACGGTTGGCGGGATGAGCCGCAGCGAGGATTTCTACAAGCTATATCTTGAAAATAACTGCAAGGGCAGGCTACGCGACGTGATCAATCACGATTGTGGCGACGCAACAGAACGAATCGCCGATTACACCGGAATTACCGGTTTCATGACCACCATCAGCACGGCCTGTTCATCGTCGGCCAATGCCATCATGACGGGAGCGATGATGATCAGGGCAGGACTGGTCGACCGGGTTTTAGCGGGGGGTACCGACGGGCTTACCCGTTTCACCCTGAATGGTTTCAATACCCTGATGATCCTCGACAAGAACGGTTGTCGCCCGTTTGATGACAACCGCGCCGGTCTCACCCTGGGCGAAGGCGCCGCGTTTGTAGTGCTTGAATCTGAAGAGCTGGCAAGAAAAGAGAAAAAGAATATCCTGGCTGAAGTTTCCGGATTTGGTAACGCCAATGATGCCTATCACCAAACCGCCTCCTCCCCCGAGGGCACGGGTGCACGAATGGCCATGCAGAAGGCACTGATGATGAGCGGACTGAAAACTACCGACATCAGTTACATCAATGTTCATGGTACAGGTACCGCCAACAATGATCTTTCGGAAGGTTTCGCCATGGAAGCCCTTTTTGGCGACCACGTTCCCCCATTCAGCTCTACGAAACCCTATACCGGACATACGCTCGGTGCAGCCGGCAGCGTGGAAGCCGTTATTTCCGTGCTGGCCATCAATCACGGGGTCATCTTTCCCAATCTGCGGTTTGAAACCCCGATGAAAGAGCTGAAGATCCGTCCCGTGACACAGTTACAGAAAAATGTTGCCGTGAATCACGTGCTGTCCAACTCTTTCGGTTTTGGCGGCAACAATTCAACTTTGATATTGTCAAAAGTTCAATAAAGAAACCGTATGAAAGACCTGTTCATCAATGGAATTGGGAATGTTTCTCCACAACGGACTTTCGACAATTCCTTATTTCTTGAAGAGATCCTGCCGGCAGAAAACCACTTGCTGAAGGTTGTTGACCCGGTATACAAGGATTATGTGCCTGCCGACATGATCCGGCGCATGAGCCGTATCATCAAAATGGGCATCGCATCAGCATTTATTTGTTTAAAAGATGCCGGCATCTCCATGCCCGATGCCATCGTGACGGGTACCGGACTGGGCTGCATTGAGGATACCGAAAAGTTCCTCTCCAACATGATCCGGAATAACGAGGAATTCCTTACTCCTACCTCCTTTATCCAGTCGACGCACAACACCGTCAGCGCCCAGATCGCCCTGCTTCTGAAATGTCACAACTATAATTTCACCTACGTTCACAGGGGATTTTCTTTCGAAAGCGCCCTGCTGGATGCTTTTCTGCAGATCAACAGCGGAAACGCGGGTAATGTTCTCCTTGGCGGAATGGACGAGATGACAAAAGACACCTTCAACATCATGAAACGCATGGGATTCTGGAGAAATGGCGTTTCAGCAGGTGAAGGATCGGCTTTTTTTCTTTTATCAGGAACAAAGGGACAAAAAGATTACGGAAAAATCCGCGGACTGGATATGTTCTATCGGCCCGGGATAAATGAAATTCCGTCAAGAATTGAAAATTTCCTGACCCGCTATGGAAAATCTATTTCGGATATCGATCTGCTGATTACCGGTAAAAATGGCAATCCCGCGGAGGATTCTGCATATCATCAGGCTATAGATATGTTCCCGGGCATTCCGGTTGCCGGATTCAAGCATCTGTCGGGTGAATACCACACGGCAGGGGCTTTCGGACTCTGGCTGGCCGCGAAAATCATGCAGTCGCAAACCATTCCGGCAGCAGTGAAGCAAAATGATCTGCAGGAAAAATCTTTCCGAAACATCCTCCTCTACAATCATTACAAGAATATAAACCATTCTCTGATCCTGCTAAGCCGGCATGATGTTTAATTTCCGCACTGTAACCACCCTGTTTTTTATTTTTCTGCTGGGAATGAATCTTCTCATGCTGCTGGGTTATTCCATTTCCTGGATGGCTTATTTATTTCTTTTTGCCGGATATCTGGGAATTTCAATCGGGGCTTCCTTTTTCATGGAAACCAATTTCCATATGATATCGCTAACGAAAGGTGCAACCCGCGAACCGCTTCTTTCACTCACTTTTGATGATGGCCCCGACCCCGTTATGACACCTAAGGTTCTGGATATCCTGAAAGAACATGATTGTAAGGCGACTTTTTTTCTGATTGGAAAAAATCTGGCGGGAAATGAAGCTGTTGTTCAGAGAATTCATGAAGAAGGCCATTGGATCGGTACCCATAGTTTTTCGCATGCGCCGATGCTGGATTTTTATCCTCCGAAGATCATCCGGAAAGAGTTAATGGATTCTTCGGATGCTGTTCTGAAAATAATTGGCAGGAAACCAAAAATGTTTCGTCCACCCTACGGCGTGATCAATCCGCTGGTCAAAAAAGCCCTCCACGGACTGAATTATCACGTGATCGGGTTCAGTAACCGCTTATTTGATACAGTCACCAAAGATCCTGAAAAAATCCTGGAAAGGTTCGCAAAACAACTTTCTCCCGGAGATATCGTTCTATTTCATGACAGGAATGCTGATATCGAAATTATCCTGAAAAATATTCTGAATGAAATACAACAAAGGAATTTCAAGGTAGTGCCCCTGGATCAATTGCTGAACATCCAGCCCTATGATTAATTTTTTTACAATGACCAAAACTACATCTTCATTCTTTTTCATCTTCTTATTCCTGTCCCCCATCTTCCTTTCCGCTCAAAAGCCCCTGAAAGATCCTTCCGGGTTCAAAAAACAGTTTGCGGAGACTTCGTCAAATACAAATTCCATCGAGAGTGATTTCCTGCAGGAAAAGCACCTCACGATGATGTCTGAAACCATCAAAACAAAAGGTAAATTCTATTTCAGGAAAGAAAACAAGCTACGCTGGGAATATACTTCCCCGTTCAAATACCTTGTCATCCTCAACAACGGAAAGGCGTATATCAAAGATGAAAACAAACAGAACAAGTTCGATATCCAGTCGAACAAAATGTTTGGCGAGATCAACACGATCCTGATGGGCAGCGTGCAGGGAACCCTGCTGAAGGATGAGAAAAATTTTACAGCCACTTATTTTGAAACCAAAGATGCATGGATCGTCAGGCTGAAACCGCGGGCTTCAAGGCTTTCCTCTTTTCTGAGTGAAATAGTGATTACATTTGACAAGATCAATTGTTCAGTGACCAGGCTGGAAATGCTGGAACCTGCCGGCGATTTTACAGTGATTAATTTTACTTCAAAAAAAACCAATACGCTTACAAATGATGAGAAGTTCCTTATTCCGTAATACCGCCCTGATCTTACTGCTGCTGCTGATGACCATCAGTGGAAGCGCCCAGAGAATGTTGTTTTCCATCTACCAGACGCAGCACTGGAATTTTCCTTTCGGGGAAGGATTTGATAAAGTTCTTTACAAAGGAACCATTGATGTGAAGGACAAGCACATGACCGGACTTCTTCTGGCAAAAAAGACATCCGACACGACTATCCGGGTAGTTTTTTCGAACGAAGTGGGTATGCGTTTCTTTGATATCGAATATACCGGGGAGAAACCGACGGTTCATTACATTTTTCCTTCCATGAATAAAAAAGCATTCATTTCCATTCTGACAGATGATATAAGAATGGTCTTTCTTGATGACATGACCATAAATAAATTCAGCAAAGAAGCAAAGCCGGAGATTATCAGATACACGACCCAATCTTCAAGGGGTACTACACTTTACACCGTTGAACCGGAAACTTACAAACTCATGAATATGTCGACTTCGGGAAAAAAGATGAAGAAAACGATTATCAATTTCGAGTATGGCAAGAAACAATATCCGGTTTCTGTAAACATTGAAAACCCCTTCATCGGAATGAAGATCCGCCTCAATTTATTGGGTGAAGAATAGCTTTTTTTCCTATTTTTGCAAGTTCTGAAATACAGAACGGGCATAAGATGTTGCAGGATCATTTTTACAAAATTAAAGGACAGACCGGACCGCTGGAAGAAATTACATCGTCAGGAGTGCCGGTTCAGAAATTTTCGTACCAGATCATTACCCGAGGGGACCATCCCGTTTTTGCAGGGCATTTCCCTGAAAATCCGGTGACACCCGGCGTTTTCCAGATCAGGATCATCCACGAACTTGTTGCTGAAGCTACCGGAAAATCATTACGACTGACTTTTTGTGACAACATCAAGTATCTTTCTTTGATGAT
>JBLNAN010000096.1:0-5008 GCA_050259355.1 Syntrophothermus sp.
ATTTGTTTTGATAGATCTTGATAAATCAACCAGGCAAGAGAACTCAATTCCCTTGCAATTTTATAGATTTCCAAACTTTCCAGTCCTCTCTGTTCCATCTAGAATGGCGAGTAATGAATTACGGATTACGGATTACAGATTACGAATTACAGATTACGAATTACGAATTACGGATTATTTAATTACTCAATTACTCAATTACTCAATTACTTAATAACCCAATTACCCAATTACCTAATAACAATGAATAACAACGAATAACAACGAATAACAACGCCCCCTATTTCCCGCTATCAACCCCTGTCCAGATCAGAAACGCACCGGGATATTTTTCAAGAAAACGGGCTTCTTCTGAGGGATTGAGAATTTTATAATTGATCTTTCGGTTGATCAGGTCGGCGGTTAACAGTGAAAGATGTTCCAGGTATTCCTGGTCGATATTGTCGCCGATCAGGAACAGGTCGATCTTTTTGGTATCGATTCCCTGGGCGAGATCTCCGGCGATATAGGCCTTGTGTATGTTGCCCAGTTTCTCAACGACGCTCAGGATGATCTGGTCGAAACCAACATATTTTTTGATGATATTCTGGATATCGGGGAATAGCGGGTGCTTTTTATTGGCCTTGTAAACTTTGCGGTTTTGTTCTTTATCTGAGATCAGAAGACCGGCTTTTTCAAAACGATTCAGTTCCAGGCGGATGGCATTGGTCGATTCTCCGAATTCTGACTCGAGATTTCGTAAATAGGAACTGGTGCCGCTGTTCAGAAAAAACCTCAGAAGGAGTTTTAAACGGGTTTTGCTGGTAATAAGGGTTTCTAACATTTAATTTTTGAAAGATGATAATTTGGGAAAAATATCGGGATTTTGTTTCAGGTACCTTTACAGCTTCGCCCGGTCAGTCACAGTCGTGACCTAGCGGGAGCAATTTTTATACATGAATAACCGTATCAGAACTTACATGACCATCCCCGGAGAAACACTGACCACCAGGTTTTTCTCGAGATTCTGTATACGGATAAGCAACTTTTTTTTACCAGCTATGGCAATCAATTCCCCTTTGAGGCCCGTGAGCGGCCCCCTGTTGATTTCCACGATAGAACCGGTCTGGAAATTCCCCGCAACACATTCCACTTCAGCCCCGGAAGAAATTATCTTTTTTAACACATCAATTTGTGAAGCAGGAATGATGGCGGGTTTTCCCGAAAACCAGATGTATTTAACAGCCCCGTCGGTGTTCAGCACTTCATAATAATCGCGCTGATCAACATTGACAAAAACATACGAACTGATCAGGGGTTCTTCCACCATTTTTTTGCGGTCAGACCATTCTTTCAAGGTCTTACGGAGCGGAAGAAAGACATCGATGCCCTTGTTCTGAAGAAGCAGCGTGAGCTTTTTCTCATTCCTTGGCTTCGTGTAAACCGCGAACCAGTGTAAGCTGTTGTCCATTCCCCGGTTTTGATGAAAATCAATTGAGTAACAAAATTACTCAAAAAAGTTCTGATTCCAAATTTTCCCTGTTATTTTTATTCAGGATAAAGAAGATAAAGGTGTATTTTTGATCGATGAAAATATCTTCGGCCAAATTCATCTGCAGTAGTCCTGATCTGAAGCGTTGCCCGCTGTCGGATATTCCCGAATTTGCCTTTATCGGCCGGTCGAATGTCGGCAAATCTTCCCTGATCAACATGATCGCCGGCTTCAGGGGGCTGGCCAAGGTTTCCTCCACTCCCGGGAAAACCCGGCTGATCAACTTTTTCCTCATCAATGATCAATGGCACCTGGTCGACCTTCCGGGATATGGCTTTGCCAAGTTATCAAAAGAAGAGAAATCAAAATTCGAAGGCACGATCAAGTCCTACCTGGAAAGAAGGAATAATCTGAAACTGATTTTTCTTCTGATTGATTCCCGGCATGAATCGCAGAAAGCTGATCTGGAATTCATGTCGTGGCTGATCAAACATCAACTGCCTTTTATCATCCTGTTCACAAAAACCGATAAACTGAACCGGAACCAGCTTCAGGCATCACGGATGAAATACCTGTCGTCGCTCACGAGAGAATTTGGCATTGACGGTACGATCATTCTCACATCCGCGGAAAAAAAATCCGGAAAAGAAGAGGTTCTGGGCATCATTGAAGAAATAATTTCCGGAAATTTCACTTCAGATTAATTTTCATAGCCCTCAACATTTCACGCTTTCCGGCCGGACCGGGCAATTTTTCGATTGAAAATCCTGCAGCTTTCAATGCACGTTTCACCGTTCCTTTAACCGAGTAAGTCACCAGTATACCACCTTGCTTCATGGCGGAAATCAGGTACCTGAAAATCTGTTCTGTCCACATTTCCGGCTGAACGGCAGGTCCAAAGGCATCAAAATAAACCAGGTCGTACTGATCTTCAGATGACGATATAGTTTCTGAAGCCAGGGCGGTAAGATCAGCTTTTATCTTTTTCAGATGAAAAGAGGGAGAAATTTCCACTTCTTTATTCCAGGGTGCCTCGTGCAAAAGATTAAATTGCTGATGATCTGTATCATATTCCAGTTGTTTCCATATTTCTTCCGTAACGGGAAAAACTTCCAGGGCATGATAGACGATCTCAATCCTGGATTTTTGAGCTTCTTTCAGCGTCAGCACGGCATTCAGTCCCGTTCCGAACCCGATCTCAAGGATCTTTACCGGATTTGCAGAAACGCTGCGAAATCCATTCCTGATGAAAATATGCTCTGATTCCTGAACGGCTCCAAAAGTGGAATGATAGTGCTCATTCAGTTCAGGCACGAAAAGGGTTTTTGAATGATCAGAGGTGCTTTTAATAATTAACATGATTCAACTCTATTACAACTCTATTATCAACTCTCAATTGTCAACTTCCAACTTCCAACTTCCAATTTCAAACTCCAAACTCCAAACTAACAATTCAGATATCTGCATATATAAAGACTAAATATCAATAAGAGTATCATTAAAATAGTTGTCTGAAACGGGCGTTAGTGTAACAATTTCTCTTTCCTTAATTTTTGAAAATATGCCTGATTCTGAAAAGGGACTGACAAATTTTTATTATATAAAAATACTTTTTTTTTCCATCCTGACATTTTCAATATTTCATGCGCTCGGTGTTCACGCCCGTGAAAAATCCAGGAAAGAAGAAAAGGCGGAAATCAATTTCACCACGCGCGTGGATTCGATCGATCTGTCGTTTGCAGGAAGATACGCACCAATCCTGCATTTTCATCCTAACGAAGGTAAACAATGTTGCTATCCGTCCAGTGCGGAAGTTGCATACAGCCGCGCTAAAATCGGAAGAACGGGGAAGCTGAAGGCGCCAAAGGTTCTTGATCCCGGGGCACCCTGTTATTACGAGGCCTTGCGAACGATGAACGGATTCCGGATAAAATACTGGTTCTGGTACAATTACAATGATTATCCTTCAGGACCGGATCTCTGGGGCTCGCATCCTGGTGACTGGGAATTCCTGGAGATTTATTTTGAACACAACAAGCCGGTAAGATATCATTTCTCGAATCACAACGGCTTCAGAAGCAGGGCATTGAATGAGCTGACTTTTTCCGGAGACAGGGTTGAGGTGTGGGTAGGCTCCGGTTCTCATGCCAATTATGAATCAGAACATCCGGTGAAGATCAGTTCTGTGCTGGGATTTTCCGACAAGGTCGCTGGGGGAGGACAAACATGGAATACCGGGGCCAGCCTGGTGGACATCCGCAATACGATTTTCTGGAAAGAAAATTACACGGGCGACTGGGGAGACGGCAAAAAAATATTCGGGCCCATCAGCCGTACCAGCGATTAATTCAATTTGCAACTAGTACAGTTTGACGTATTTGGCCGGGTTCGACTGGTGCATCATATCATAAATCATCTCGAAAACGTCTTCAGCACTCGGGTTTGAGAAATAATCCCCGTCGGTGCTGTAGGCAGGACGATGATCGCGGCCGGTAAGGGTTCGCGGTTCCTGATCAAGATAACGGAAGCCTCCCTGTTCCTCGATCACTTTCTGCATCATGTAGGCAGTTGCGCCACCGGGAACATCTTCATCAAAAAACACTATTCTGCTGGTTTTCTTCAATGACTTCAGAATGTCGTTGTTCAGGTCGAAGGGCAGGAGGGACTGTACGTCGATCAGTTCCACGGAAATGCTAAAGTCTTTCAGTTGTCTGACTGCCTCCTGGGCGATCCTCACGCAGGAACCATACGTCACGAGAGTTACATCAGAACCGTCTTCCAGTTTTTCGCACACACCCAGGGGGATTCTGTACTGACCAATGTTGTCGGGGAGTCTTTCCTTGAGACGGTATCCGTTCAGGGGTTCAATGATCAGGGCAGGATCATCGGAAGCGAGCATGGTGTTGTAAAAGCCCGCGGCCTGAGTCATGTTGCGGGGAACGAGCACGTAAACCCCGCGAATGGAGTTGATGACCATGCTGAGTGGCGAGCCCGAATGCCATATACCTTCCAGCCGGTGACCGCGGGTGCTGATGATCAGGGGTGCCTTCTGGCCGCCTTTGGTACGGTACTGAAGCGTGGCGAGATCATCGCTGACGACCTGCAAACCATACATCAGGTAATCGAAATACTGGATTTCGGCAATGGGTCTCAGGCCCCGCATGGCCAGCCCGATTCCCTGACCGATGATGGTGGCTTCGCGGATGCCGGTATCGGAGATCCGGAGGTCGCCGTATTTTGCCTGTAAACCTTCCAGGGTTTGATTGACCCCGCCGATCTTTCCGACGTCTTCGCCAAAAATCAGGGTACAGGGCTGTGTGCGGAAGATATGATCAAAATTGGCCTGCAGGACTTCCCGCCCGGTCACTACCGGCGATTTATCAGAAAATTGCGGCAATATCTCTTTAACCAGCGTTGCTCTCTTTGGTGATTCGCTGTACAGATGGGACCCGTAACGCTCCAGGTCCGTTTTCACCTGTTCATCCATCCACCGGAAAAGATCAACCTTCATGGCTTTCTTAACACTGCAGTTGGTAC
>JBLNAN010000097.1:0-4393 GCA_050259355.1 Syntrophothermus sp.
CCTGATATCGTGGGGATCACAACCATCGCGGCAACCATCAACAGGGCCTATGATTTAGGAGACAAGTACAGGTCTCTCGGAATAAAGGTTGTGTTTGGCGGTCCGTATGCCTCCTTCACCACGGATGAATCGCTGAAACATACCGACAGTGTGGTGGTTGGCGAGGCCGAAGGCCTGTGGGAACAATGCCTTGCAGATTTCGAGTCAGGGAAGATGCAACCGGTTTACCGCGCTGATGTTGGCGTGCCTTATAAACAGCAGAAGCCTCCCCGCTGGGATCTGGTTAACGTGGATAAGATATTTCAGGTGGCGGTACAGGTTTCTCGGGGATGTCCTTTCAATTGTGAGTTTTGCCTGGTTTCTCAGATTTTTGGCCGTAAAATGCGCTACCGCGACATCAGCAATGTGGTTGAGGAGATCAAAGCGCTTCCTTCAAAGTATGTTTTTTTCGTGGATGACAATCTCACCATAAATAAGAAATACGCAAAAGAACTGATGAAAGCCATCAAGCCGCTTGGCATTTCCTGGGGATGCATGTGCAGCATTGATGTAGCAAATGATGACGAGCTTCTGGAGCTGATGGCTGATGCCGGTTGTTTTAACATTCTGATCGGGTTTGAATCCCTTAATCCGGCAAGTCTGGACGAAACACACAAGCAGCATAACAAGTCAGCAACGATTTATGAGCCGGCCATTAAAAAGATTCACGCAGCAGGAATGCATATCAATGCTTCTTTCGTTGTGGGTTTTGATAATGACACGGTGGCGGAGTTTGATAATATTTTCGATTTTACCCTGAAAAACAATCTTCCCAATGTCAATCTGCATTTACTGGCCGCTCCTGCCGGAACAGAACTTCAGGTAAAATACTGCCAGGAAGGTCGTTTGTTTGATTGCAATCCCGAAATGGGTGTTGGGCACCTTCCTACCCTTCACTACATGAACATGTCACAGATCGAGCTGTTTGAAAAATACATGGAAACCATCAACCGGCTCTATTCCTTTGACACCATTCGCAAGAAAGCTGAAAGTCTTTTTCCCGGCGGAGCCTTTTACCGTAAAGGAGGTGATATTTCAAACCTGCTGAAGGCACGGCTATCATTTATCACCCTGAAAGAATTCCTGTTCACAAAGAATTCGGATCGTAGGAAATTATTCTGGTTTATAATGAAGCTGATCAGAAATAAAGCAATCGCGATTGATAAAGGACTGGGTTTCATGCTTTCAATGCTGAGCTATAACCGTCACCTGGAGTTGCACCGTAAGAATATGAAGGAATACCGTGATCTGATCCTGAGCCAGGACAAGGGTTCATGGAAAGAAATTAAAAGCAAAAAGGAAGTGAGCATATGAAACGGATAGGTATCATTGGCGAAGGTAAAATGGGAACCAATATCTTCAACTATCTTGCTGGTTTTGGATATGGTCTTACCTGGATAGTGAGTCATGATGCCGATGTTCCTTCCCTGGAAAAAACTTTTCAGAAAAGGATCCTGCGGTCCTTCAAATCAGAAATGATCACCGGGGAACAATATGACCACCTCTTCTCCTACACTCTTATCACCCCTGATTTGTCAAAAGTACAGGATTGTGATCTTATCATTGAGGCTGTTTCTGAAAATCTGAGGCTCAAGCAGATTATTTTCGGCCAGCTCGATCAGTATGTATCCCCGGAGTGTATTCTCGCTACCAATTCTTCCAGTATCCTTCCTTCAGAGATACTGGAATCAGAGGAAAGAAAAGACAAATCTGTTGGTTTGCATTTCTTTTATCCTGTTGCGCTAAAAAATATCGTGGAGTTTATAAGGCTTCCGGAAACATCAGAAACTACAGTCAGGGCGGTTGCTGCTTTTCTGAAGAATATCAACCGGAAGTTCGTAACGCTTTATCCTGAAAACAGTTTCCTTCTTAACCGGATTTTCCTGGATCTCCAGGTGGAGGCATACGCGATCGTCAAAGAGGGAGCAGCCACCTATGATCAAGTGGATCAATTCATAAAAATGTATGTCACTCCATCCGGTGTTTTTGAGTTTTGTGATCACGTTGGCAATGACATCATGCTTACGGCAGTCATGAATTATACAAAAAGAGAACCTGAAAAGGAAAAATACCTTCCCTTTATGCTTAAACTCGATGAATTGGTAAAGGAAGGAAGACTCGGAAAAAAAAGCGGGAACGGATTTTTTACCTATTCAAAAGATGAAATTGTAAAAAAGAATCCGACTTTTGAACCTGATCCTGCAGCAGTCAGAAGAATTCATATGGCTCTGGATCATTCTGTTAAAAAATTTTCCCTGCGGTCGAATATCAGCGAGGAGAAAATCCTTGAGTTGTTAAAAGAATATTTCTAAAGGAAAAAAAGATAATTTATACTATATTTGTTTTAGGTAAATAAAAAACAGAAAACATGAAAAAAATTATTCTTTTAAGTATTTTGGGAATTGCCGTTTCCTCTTTTGCCCTGATGGGTTTTAGTCCGGAGAAAAAAGACAAAGTTGCACGTATCACGATTCCTGACAACATTGCAAAAATTGCAGAAAAATCCTGCTTTCCATGTCACACCGAACCCGGTAACAAAATGGCGCTGATGCATCTGAACCTGGGAAAGTGGAACGATCTTGATGGCAAGAAACAGATAAAGAAAGCCGGAAAAATGTGCAGCATGGTTTCCAAAGGTGCCATGCCGCCAAAAGGTTTCCGTACAGATAACCCGGATAAAATTCCCACACAGGCTGAAGTCAAGGAAATCTGTGACTGGGCTGCATCCGTTAAAAAATAGGAATAGCTGAAAATGCCTGAAAAAGTTGTTGTTACAGGGATGTGCATGATCACATCCCTGGGTTTGAATTGTCTTGAAAACTGGGAAAACCTGGTTGCTGGAAAAAGTGGTATCAAAACCATTTCCTTGTTTGATCCCGAAGGATTGAACACCAGGATAGCGGCCGAGGTTTCCCCCGCTTTCGAAGAATTATCCCGCAAGCACATTAAAAAAAGAGCAGCCAGCCAGATGACGAGGGTCACGAGGATGGCCGTGGTGGCTGCCAAGGAGGCGGTTATTCACAGCGGCATTGACTTTGAAAACGAGGACCGGACCCGTTGCGGGGTGATCCTGGGCGTTGTGAACTCGGGTAATTCCAGTTCTGAGAAAGACACCACCAGTTCCAACACCATTTTCAAAAGCATGACCAATTCCATGTCTGCCTGGATATCGCTTGACTACCAGCTGATGGGGCCTAATTTCGTTGTCAATACCGCCTGTGCTTCATCAGCTTATGCCATAAGCCTGGGAGCGGAAATGATAATGAACGGGATGCTCGATGTTGTGATTGCCGGCGGCGCTGACTCCATCATCAACCGGGAAGAAATTGAAGGGTTCAATGCTTTGTATGCCTTGTCCATCAAAAATGATCCCCCTGAAAAGGCAAGCAGTCCGTTTTCCCGTGACCGCGACGGATTTGTTATTGGGGAAGGCTCCGGCATGATCGTGATGGAATCTTTGTCCCATGCAGCAAAAAGAAACGCGGTGCCACTGGCCGAGATCAGGGGATATGGCATTACCTCCGAAGGATACAATATCATGGCTCCCATGAAAGACGGCGAGGGCATGGCAATGACGATGGAGAAAGCGTTGCAGAAAGCAGGGATCGCAAAAGAAGAGGTAGGATATATCAATGCACATGGCACTTCCACCGAACTTAACGACCGGTACGAAACCATGGCCATTAAAAAGGTCTTCGGCGATCTTGCCTATAAGATCCCGGTGAGTTCTTCAAAATCCATGATCGGTCATACCATTGGCGCAGCGGGTGCCATCGAGGCCATCATTACCATCATGAGTTTAAAAGAGGGAATCCTCCCTCCCACGATTAACCTGGAAAATCCCGACCCGGACCTGGATCTGGACTACGTGCCCAATGTTTCCCGGAAAGCCGCGGTGAAAAACGCCTTGTCAAATTCATTTGGCTTCGGCGGACACAATGCCACGCTGGTGATTTCGAAAATCTGACCCGCGTCCAATTCAAAATTCAATCTTTAATTTTTTTTACTACTTTTGCAGTTCTACTAAAAAGAATTGCATAATGGCCAAGATCACTGATAAAACAAGGCAGGAAGTGGAAGAGATTGTGATGCAGTTTTTTGCCGATGAATGTGAAGCGGATATTTCCACGCTCGATCATAATACCAATATTATCAACGATATCGATGGTGATTCCCTGATGTTTCTCGAACTGATCGAGATATTCAAGAAGAAATACAACCTGGATATAGAATTGAAAACCATTGGTAAATACGCGGTGAAACACCCGGTACAAACCATCGGACAACTCATCGACATGCAGATGCTGATCATTGAACATGAGAATGCACTGCTGGAACTTGAAAAATAGGGAAC
>JBLNAN010000098.1:0-3461 GCA_050259355.1 Syntrophothermus sp.
ACATTTTATCTGATTATTAAAAAAATAAAAAACCTTTCACCTTTTCGGGTTAAGGGTCCGAATGCCATATGCTATGTGCTATGTGCCAAATGCCATGTGTCAATTGCTATTGGCCAAATGCCAATTGCCAATATTTTTTAAATGACAAATGACACACGACACATGACACACGACACATGCCGCACGACATTTATTTATGCGCTCTTCTTATCTTGCGCCGCTTCCAGCGTAACTTCATCTCATAGTCGATCAGATACATTGCCGGAACGAAAATGAGCGTCAGGAACGTGGCAAAACTTAACCCGAAGATAATCGTCCAGGAAAGCGGTCCCCAGAATGCACCGTTGTCACCGCCGAAATAAAGATGCGGGTTCAGATCTGTGAACATGCTCACAAAATCAATGTTCATGCCCACGGCAAGCGGGACAAGGCCCAGCATGGTGGCCGTGGCCGTGAGAACAACCGGGGTCGTCCTGGTTTTACCTGCCTGGATAATGGCTTCACGGGTTCTCATCCCTCTTGCCTTCAGGGTGTCGGTAAATTCAACGATAAGAATACCGTTTCGCACGACAATCCCTCCAAGCGCTACGATACCCAATCCGGTCATGAGAATACTGATCGACATGCCGAAAATGAAGATGCCGAAAAGAACCCCGATGATACTGAAAACCACCTCGCTCAGGATGATGAGTGATTTGCTGACCGAGGCGAATTGCGTGATCAGGATGAAGAAAATTGCACCGACCGCGATCAGCATTGCCTTGAGGAGGAACATCATCGTTTCTGCCTGATCTTCCTGCTCTCCCGTCATCTTGATGTTGATACCCTTGGGCAAAGGGAAATTGGAAATGCTCCTGTTGATTGAGGCAACCACCTCATTTGCCGTATAGCCGCTCAGAACCTCAGACGAGATGGTAATCACCCTTTTCACATTTTTACGGTTGATCCCGCCATACGTGTCTTTGTATTCGATCCTTGCCACGGATGAGATGGGGATCTGACGCAACTGACCCGAGGTCATGTCGCGGTAAGTGATCTTGGCATTGATGGCGTTATTGATGTTTTTTCGCTGAACCTCTGAATATCTCAACTGGATAGGATACTCATCTTCGTCCTCCTTGTATTTCGAAATTTCCTTACCGTAAATGGCGGTTCTCAGCTCCATTCCGATTTGTCCCACTGAAATCCCTTCTCGGTTGGCCCGTTCCCTGTCGATGATAATCTGGATCTCCGGCTTTTGCGCATCAAAATCCGATTTCAGCTTTTCAATACCCGGAATTCTCATGGAATCAAGATAATCCTGAAAATCATGGGCTGCCACGATGAGTTCATCAAGATTTTCGCCAGAGACTTCAATGTTGATAGGCTTGCCTGTAGGCGGACCCATCTTGTTTTTCTCAACACTTATCTGAGCACCGGGGATATCCTTGATGGAATGTCTGATCTTATCAAGATAATCTGTAGTATTGATACCCACGCGGTACTTCGATTCTACAAAATTGATGGTCACCAGCCCAAGGTTGGATGAAACCGATCGGTCAAAAAATCCTGATCCGGCGCCAAATCCCACGTTGGAAACTACAGATTCAACATATTTGTTGCTTTCTCCCAAAACGTTTGCGACCCGCTTTTCCACTACTTTAGTAACCGAATCCGTCACCAGCTGGTCTGTTCCTTCTGGCATCTTGATGTACACAAGGATGCTGTTGGGCTGGTTATTGGGGAAGAAAAGAACTTTCGGTTTCGATACCCCGGTGATGAATATGGAGGCAAAGAAGAGGAAAATGATGATGCCAAAGAGCCACCAGGGCTTGTTTCCGCTTATGAAAAAACGAAGATTCTTTTCATAAATATTCATCACTTTGGGCCACCAGACATTTTGGAATTTAAACGTCACCTCCTTGATCCATATTCTATACACCGCATTCAGGATAAGGATGAAGATCATGAAGTTGCCCAATCCTTTTGATCCTGAAAAATAAAAGATCAGGGCGATCATCAAAAAAATGACACTGCTAACGAGAAGCTGACGCCAGTTGGTTTTATGTTCCTTTTTCTCGTATTCATGCGCCATAAAAGAAACAGCGAACACGGGATTCATGATATAAGCAACGAAAAGAGATGCGAAGAGTGTCACGATCAGGGTCACGGGCAGATAATGCATGAATTTTCCCACGATGCCCGGCCAGAAAACAAGGGGAAAGAAAGGTGCAAGCGTTGTGAGTGTGCCGGACAAGATGGGCAGGAAGACTTCACCGGCAGCATGTTTCGCCGCCTTTTTGATATCCGGTTCAAACCGGTGCGTTC
Organism: Syntrophothermus sp.; assembly: GCA_050259355.1. Lineage (GTDB taxonomy): Bacteria > Bacteroidota > Bacteroidia > Bacteroidales > FEN-979 > FEN-979. The sequence continues at coordinate 2,308 of JBLNAN010000098.1, forward strand.
GGTGCGTGTTTTCTATAACCACGATGGCGTCATCAACGATGATTCCCAGGGCAAAGATGAATGCGAACATCACGATCATATTCATGGTGAAACCCAGGCCTGGCATGACCAGAAAAGCCACGAACATGGAGAGAGGAACAGAAAGTCCGACAAAAAAGGCATTATTCAGTCCCATGAAAAACATAAGGATCAGGGTAACCAGAATAAAACCGATGATGGCCGTGTTGTTGAGCTCCTCGAGGGTGCTCCTGGTAAACCTTGACTGTTCCCCGGTGAGCACGACGCTGAGGTCGGGGGGGAACTCTGATTTCTGCATCTCTTTCAGGATCTCCTTGATCTGATCAGACGCGTTCAGCAGGTTTTCACCACTTTTCTTGATGACGTTGAGAGTAATAACATTTTTGCCGTTGATCCTGGAGAAACTTTCCTGTTCTTTAAAGGAATCTTTTACTTCTGCAACATCCTTCACATGAACAATAGCACCAGAGGAAGACTTCAACATGATGTTGTTGATCTCCTCGGGCGATTTGAACTGGCCTGCCACCCGGATACTTCTTTTTGAACCGAAGTTGCTGATTGTTCCCGCCGAAATGGTCAGGTTTTCACCGGCAATGGCTCTTTCGAGATCATTGAAGGAAACGCTTGCTGCCTGCATTTTGTACATATCAGCATTGATCTGGATTTCACGGTCCAGCGCTCCGACAATATCCACCCGGGTAATTTCCTTCAATCCCTCGATGCGGTCCTGAACGTCATCGGCATACTTTTTCAGCCGCTGAAGATCGTAATCGCCCGAAATATTGATATACATGATGGGGATCTCCGAAAGATCCACCTGCATGATATCCGGTTCTTTTGGCAAATCGGTGGGAAGGTTGGGCTTGGATTTATCAACTGCATCCCTTACGCGTTGCTTGGCTTCTGAAACCTCGATGGTGGGATTAAACTCGATCACCACCGTTGAAAAATCCTGGACCGATTTGCTTGTAATGGTTTTAACATCTGCCAGCGCTTTCACTTCCTTTTCAATGGGACGGGTCACCAGGTTTTCCATGTCCTCGGGGGAAGTGCCGGGATACGGCGTATTTACAATGATCGTGGGGATGATAATTTCCGGGAACTGTTCTTTGGGAATGCTGATGTACGATAAGATG
>JBLNAN010000099.1:0-5796 GCA_050259355.1 Syntrophothermus sp.
CAGATCTGATTTTTGCACCGGACATCGAAGCGGGGAATGCCGTTTATAAAACCTGGGGATTTTCCTGCAACGGGAAACTGGCTGCCGTGGTTCTTGGCGCCGCTGCTCCGGTCATCCTCACCTCGCGCTCCGATACTGAAGAATCCAAGCAGGCCAGCATCGTGATGGCCGCTGCCATTTAAGACAAAGCAATCACGACTGTCCGTGATGGACAGTCGTGACTGTGCACCACAAAAAATCTATCATGGGAAAGAACCTGTTCCTGACCAAGCCGATCACTGAACTTCTCAGCGAAGCTTCCGACGGCAAGGGCCTGAAGAAAGCCCTTACCGGACTCAATTTGACCACCCTGGGAATCGGGGCGATCATAGGGGCGGGAATATTTGTTCTCACAGGTCAGGCTGCTGCACAGTATGCCGGTCCGGCCATTGTTTTTTCTTTCATTATTTCCGGGGTTGCCTGTGCTTTCGCCGGGTTATGCTATGCCGAGTTTGCATCCATGATCCCGATTGCCGGCAGCGCATACACTTACGCATATGCGACGCTCGGTGAGTTTCTCGCCTGGATCATTGGATGGGACCTGATTTTGGAATATCTCTTTGCTGCATCAACTGTTTCTGTGGGATGGTCGGGTTACGTGGTGAGTTTGCTGAATGACCTGAACATCCACATTCCTACCATGTTTACGGCTGCCGCCGGAAGTGTGCTGGTCGACGTGCCCACCCTCGGGTGGCAGGAGCTTACCAAGAATTTGACTGCAACGCTCACCCAGCAGGGAATTGATGTCAGTACATTGCCGCATGTCACGGCCGTGCTGAATCTCCCGGCCATGTTCATTGTGGGCATGCTGACGCTGTTGCTGGTGATCGGAATCCGCGAATCAGCCAACTTCAATAACATCATGGTGATCGTGAAGGTGGCGGTGATACTTTTGTTTATTGCCGTGGGCATCATGTTTATCAACACGGCCAACTGGCACCCGTTCATCCCCAAAAACACGGGCGACTGGGGTCATTTTGGCATCAGCGGGATCCTGAGAGGAGCGGGAGTGATTTTCTTTGCCTACATCGGGTTTGATGCCGTTTCAACGGCAGCGCAGGAGGCTCGTAATCCCCAGCGGGATATGCCCATCGGTATTTTAGGGTCATTAAGCATTTCCACTATATTGTATATCGTGATGGCCATCGTGCTGACGGGTATTGTCAGCTATACCACGCTGAATGTGCCCGACCCGGTGGCAGTGGGCGTAAATGCCATGGGAAACGGCATGATGTGGCTTCGTCCTATCGTGAAAATCGCAGCCATTGCAGGATTGAGCTCTGTCATTCTGGTGATGATGCTGGGACAACCGAGAATATTTTATGCAATGTCGAAGGATAACCTGTTGCCCCCGGTGTTCGGAAAGGTGCATCCAAGATTCAAAACCCCCTACGTCAGTACCATCGTGACGGGCTCGGTTGCCATGATTTTTGCCGGCATTCTGCCGATCAGTATCCTGGGTGAGCTTGTCTCCATCGGAACTTTGCTGGCTTTCGCCATCGTTTGCGTCAGCATCATTGTACTCAGAAAAACAAAACCCGATATCCACCGGCCTTTCCGTACGCCATGGGTTCCGGTAATCCCCGCGCTGGGAGCACTGATCTGTCTGGTACAGATGGCGTCCCTGCCACTTGACACCTGGGCACGGCTCGTGGGCTGGATGGCCATCGGGTTCGTCATCTACTTTACTTACGGATACAAAAGAAGCAGGATCAGAAATCTCAGTAATAACTCTTCAACCTAACAGCTACACTGACTATGAAAGATATTCGTATCATAGCCATCAATCCAGGATCAACTTCAACAAAAATTGCAGTTTTTCAGAATACCGAACCTATATTCCTTACCAATATAAAGCATACCTCCGAAGAACTCGCTCCTTATGCCAAAATCACGGATCAGTTCGAGTTCAGGAAGAATATCATCCTCGGCCAGCTCAGGGAAGCCGAGATCAATCTTTGCCATATCAACGCCGTGGTGGGTCGGGGCGGCCTGCTGAAACCCATTCCTTCCGGAGTTTACGAGGTGAACGACGAAATGGTGAAAGACCTGAGGAACAGTCCCCTGGGAGAACATGCCAGCAATCTCGGAGGGTTGATAGCACTTGACATGGTGAAAGATCTGCCGGGTGCAAAAGCCTATATCGCCGATCCGGTGGTGGTTGACGAGTTGCAGGACATTGCCCGGATAGCAGGTCATCCCCTGTTTTCCAGGATTTCCATTTTTCATGCACTCAACCAGAAAGCAGTTGCCCGTGAATACGCGAGAGCTACCCAGAAAAAATATGAAGACCTGAACCTGATCGTGGTCCATTTAGGCGGAGGTATCACCGTGGGCGCCCATTACAAGGGCAAAGTCATCGATGTCAACCAGGGATTGGATGGCGAAGGACCTTTCAGTCCTGAACGTTCGGGAACTTTACCGGTCGGACAACTGGTCAACCTCTGTTACAGCGGGAAATATACCTGTGCACAGGTCAAGAAGATGATCAAGGGAGAAGGCGGACTGGTGGCCTATCTGGGCACCAACAACGCTTACGAGGTGGAGAAAAGAGTGGAGACCGGCGACGAGGAGGCAAAGCTGATTTACAATGCCATGGCTTACCAGGTGGCCAAATGTATCGGGGAGATGTTTGCCGTGCTGAAATGTAACGTGGATGCGATCCTGATCACCGGTGGCATTGCCTATGACCGCGGATTTGTTGATTATATCCAGCAGCATGTTTATAAAATGGCGCCGGTTCACGTGTTTCCAGGTGAAGACGAGATGCGGGCACTGGCCATCAACGGACTGATGGTGATTCGCGGGGAACTGGAACCGAAGATTTATACCTGATCATTCTTCCTCCTTATTTCAGAATATTCTCCATTTTTACCATTTCGGTCTCTTCCGGCCAGGTCATGGCGTTGATGATCCTGCACCCGCAATAATAATGAAGTTCCCGTGGAGATATTTCCCTTTCTTCAATTGTCTTTTCTGCAATCAGTCTCTCGCGGCAGGTGCCTTTAAGCAACGGATGTGAGGGGGTGAACCATCTGTTGCCATCATAAAAAATCAGGTTGGAAAACGTGGTGTCTGTGATCAACCCGTTTTTGATGATAATAACTTCATCGGCATTACCGCGCATGTTATAAAGATCTTCCAGTGCTTTTCTTTCATAAAATTTATAAGAATAGTGAATCGCTGCTGAACTGACCAACCTGAAAGTTCTGATGAGTCTTCTCTGGTACCGGGTGAACCGGATTTCTCTGATTTCCTGATCATAAATAATATTACACCTGACCAGACCTTTGGAAAATTCCTCAGGAACCGTGATTTCAAGTTGTCTGAAATGTTTACGGACTAAAAAAAATTCTCTTACCGACCTTTCCATTCGTTCGCCGTGCCAGTCGAGATACAGCGGAATCCCCTCCTGAATTCTGATCGTTTCAAATAATAGGGACATAAATTTTGGTTATCAGTTCTTTATATTCCATAAGAGCGTCGCTCAGGGCAGTAATTCCTCCGCCACTTTTAAAGATCAGGTGATCATCCCTATCCCGTTCAATAAAACGAATAGAAACAGCTGAATCAAGGTTCTTTCCGTCGAAGAAACCAAAGATGCCTGTATAAAACCCACGTGAATAATTTTCAGTCTCCCGGATGATGTCAACGGTTTTTTCTTTCGGTGCACCAGTGACGGACCCGGCAGGTAATAATTTTAAGATCAGCGACCCCAGGTCAACCGGAAAATCTTCAGGAAGTATTCCCCTGATCTCGGAACTCATTTGAAAGATGTCTCCCCTGTTGCTGCAGATCCTTTCAATGTATCTGAACCTGGAGACTTCAACATGTGTGGCAACCATGGAAAGATCATTGCGGATCAGATCCACGATGGTATTATGCTCAAAAAGTTCTTTTTCATCCGACAACAGGACATTTTCAGCATCTTCTGTATCTGCGCTGATGGTTCCTTTCATTGGATTGGAAAAGATCATCCGGTTGCGTGTAAACACAAAAGTTTCCGGTGAGAATACAACGAAATTATCAGGTACAAGAAGCTTGTATTTTGCGGAACTTCTGTAAAAGATTTCTTCAAGCGTTAGACTTGTATCAAGAACTGTGGGGAAAGTAAGGTTCAGCAAATAGGTGTCGCCTCTGAATATATGCTGCTTTACCTTATTGAATGCCTGAAGGTATTGGTATTTCTCAGGAGGAAGAAAATTAAAAGAAAAAGGTTTTCTGTTATCAGGAATCAAAACAGAATTATGCGATGAATACAAAATCCCCATCTCACGTGCTTCTTGGGATGTCAGAACGAACCCTTTTTCGCCATCAAAGTCAATTGCGAACAAAAATGGTCTTTCTGCTGAGGCATAATGATTAATTTTATCCAAAATTTGCCGGCGATCCAGGTATTTCATCTTTTTATCCTATGAATCTTCTCCTGATTGATAATCATGATTCCTTTACATGGAACCTTGTCGAGCTTTTCCAGACCCGGTGCAAATGTACTGTGAATATTGTCAGGTCGGAATATGCATCCGAATGTGATGTGTCTAAATACAGGGGGGTAATTTTTTCACCAGGACCAGGATTGCCGGATGAACATCCGGGAATGAATTATATACTTGATAAAGTCGAAGAATTATTCTTTAAAAATAGAATAGTCCTACCTGTACTTGGCGTTTGCCTGGGAATGCAGGCAATAGCCATTCATTACAGTGGCCGTCTATACAACCTTGACAAGGTGGTTCATGGGCAATCCTGCAAGCTATATTTCCCCGGTGAAAATCATTTTTTGTTTAAAGGTATTCAGGAAGGTACCCGGGCAGGGCTTTACCATTCCTGGGCGGTTGATCCGCGGTTTCTGCCGGGTTCTCTTGAAGTGACAGCGGTGTCGGAAGACAATGTGATCATGGCTTTGCAGCACAAGACCCTGCCGGTTTGCGGCATTCAGTTTCATCCCGAATCAGTCATGACAATGGAAGGATACACGATGATGATGAACTGGCTGTTCACAGAATACTTTTCAAACACCAAGAAACGATGACACGAAGGAATCAAGAATCAGAATCAAGAATCAGATTCAGGAATCAAGAATCAAGAATCAGATTCAGGAATCAAGAATCAAGAATCAAAAATCAGATTCAGGAATCAAGAATCAAGAATCAAAAATCAGATTCAGGAATCAAGAATCAAGAATCATAAATCATAAATCAGAATCAAGAATCAAGAATCAAGAATCATAAATCCTATATCATAAATCTCATCATTTCCCTCACCAAATTCTCCGTTCCTTCTGCAATTTGAACAATGGTGGCGTCGAGCATGTAACAGGGCGTGGTAAAAACCTTGTTCTCACGGTCGATGGTGACTTGTCCATGGGTAGTTTTTTCATATTCTGAACCCATTTTCCGGATATAATCGGCCGAGGCTTTGTCATTGCCCGTTGTCAACACGGTCTCGGGGATTAATTTCCCCAGGATGACCGGTGCGATACACATGGCGCCGATCGGTTTTCCCGCTGCCAGCATGCCTGCAACGGCATTTTCAACGTCTTTATGGATGATGGCATTGTCGCCATCGACAGCCCACGTAGATAGATTTTTGGCAGCACCGAAACCGCCGGGGAAGACAATGGCATCAAAATCCCCGGCATGAAATGCCGATAAAGGCTTAATGTTGCCCCGGGCAATCCTTGCAGATTCCACCAGTACATTCCGTTTCTCGTGCGACGGTTTTCCCGTCAGGTGATTCATCACGTGATACTGGTCG
>JBLNAN010000100.1:0-5320 GCA_050259355.1 Syntrophothermus sp.
ATCAAACTGTTCAGCACAAAAACATCCGGAGAATTGATGTGACCTCAGCTGGCGAAATGCATGACGCCTGCCTTGATAATTTTAAAGATTCGGAAATTGTTGTCATGTCCGCGGCAGTGGCTGATTACCGTCCCAGGCATACCTCCAGTTTCAAGATAAAGAAGTCCTCACACGATTTGACCATTGAACTGGAACCTACAGCAGATATCCTGGCCGAAATGGGAAATGCAAAAAGAGAAGGACAGATTTTGGCGGGGTTTGCACTCGAAACCGGGGAAGGAATTGAAAATGCAAGGAGAAAACTTCAAAAGAAAAATCTTGACCTCATTGTTTTGAACAGTTTGAAGGATGAAGGAGCCGGGTTCGGCAAGGAGACCAATAAAGTTACCATTCTAAGTCCGGATGGGATAATTCATTCCGGTGAACTGAAGCAAAAATCACAGGTGGCTGCCGACATTATGGACGTTATCTGTGGAATAATGAAAACCAGACCTGAAACACATGTGGTATAAGCTGGCAATTGTTGTATTATTTCTTTCCGTGCTGTCTTCTCTCAGGGCATTTTCCCAGGAACTGGACTGCCAGATCTCGGTTACTTCCCAGCAGGTTGAAGGTACAGACAAAAGAGCTTTTGAGGCTCTTCAGCAGGCACTGTACGAATTTGTCAACAACCGCAAGTGGTCCAGTTATGATTTCAGGATCGAAGAGAAGATCGAAGGAACCATCATGATTACGGTCAATGAACGGATCAGCAGTGATGAATACAAAGCAACGCTTAACCTGGTGCTTCGCCGCCCGGTTTTCAATACATCCTACAACAGTCCACTACTGAATCTCGTTGACAAGGATTTCACCTTTAAATATGTTGAATCCCAGCCACTGGATTTTTCTGATAATACATTCACTTCCAATCTTACCTCGGTCATAGCTTTTTATGTTTACATGTTTATCGCGGTAGATATGGATTCCTTTACGCCCTATGGCGGAACTCCTTTTTATGAAAAAGCCCAGGGCATCGTGAATGCCGCCCAGAATGCACAGGAAGTTGGCTGGAAAGGATTTGAGAGTCAGAAAAACCGCTTCTGGCTTGTCGAGAATTTCACCAATTCCTCCAATGCAGCGATCAGGGAGTTTTATTACAAATATCATCGCCAGGGCCTCGACCTCATGTATGATAAAGTCGACCAGGGCAGAACTGCCATCACTGAAAGCATGAATTACCTCCAGACACTATACAATGCTAAACCAGGTCTGTATGGCCTGCAACTCATCTTCGATGCCAAAAGGGATGAATTCGTGAATATATACTCGGATCAGAAAGTACCCCCGATGGAGAAAACCCAGGTAGTAAATATCCTGAAGGAGATAGATCCTGCTAATGGTTCAAAATACCAGACGATTTTATCTGGAAAATAAATACTTCAAACACATTACTTTTTTTATAGTTAAAGCAGATGATGCTGAAGCTTACCATAGAAAATTATGCATTGATTGATTCCCTGGATATAGATATTTCAGAAGGATTCTCTGTAATAACGGGAGAAACCGGTGCCGGAAAATCTATTTTACTGGGTGCGCTGGGTTTACTTCTGGGTCAACGGGCCGATACAGGCGTTCTATTGAACAAAGATAAAAAATGCGTGGTGGAAGGAATATTTAATACTTCCGGATACGCTATTGAATCATTTTTTTCTGATCATGAACTGGATTATGAAGTCAATACCATTCTGCGGCGTGAAATAACGCCCGCGGGTAAATCCAGGGCTTTTATCAATGATACTCCCGTTAATCTTACCCTTCTGAAGGATCTGGGAGATAAACTGGTAAACATTCATTCTCAGAACAGTATCACCACGCTTAATGATGCCAGCTTCCAGATGGCTGTTGTAGACAGTTATGCCGGAAATTCAGACCTGCTGGGAAAATATAAATCCTTGTACAGGCGGTTTAAGGAGATGAATAAAAAACTTGAAGACTTGATTTTGCAGGAAAGCCGGCTGATTTCTGAACAGGACTATCTTTCTTTTCAGCACAATGAACTGCTGGAAGCAAAACTGGTTGAAGGTGAGCAGGAGGAAACCGAGCAGCGGGTGCGGATGTTAGCTCATGCCGAAGAAATTAAAAGCAGCCTTTTTACGGTAATGGATATCCTTTCGGAAGGAGAGGTGAATGTGCTTCATAATCTTTCAGCCGCCATTTCTTCACTGCATCAGCTGGAAACTTATCATCCCTTCATCAGCGAAATTACCCGGCGGATGGAGGGGAACCTGATTGATCTGAAGGATATTTCCCTGGAACTGGCCAACATGGAACAAGAGGTGATCTTTGATCCGGCAGAACTGGAAACGCTTACCTCAAGAATGGATCTGATTTATCATCTTGAAAAAAAGAATAATGTTTCAAGCGTGGAGGAACTGATCAGGATCAGGGAAGAGCTGACCCGGAGACTGGAACAAACGGTAACACTTTCTGAAGAAATTGGAAAGATTAGATCGGAGATTTCTTTAACGGGTAGCGAACTGGATACTTTGGCCAAAGAACTTTCTTCGAAACGAAAAGCAATTTGTAGTGATATTGAAAAAAAGATACAGGAACTGCTTTCAAGATTGGCCATGCCCCATGCCCGCTTCAGGGTTGAAATTACACAGGCCGGAGATCTGAATCCTGAAGGCAGAGATCTGGTGCGCTTCCTGTTCAGCGCGAACCAGGGTACCTCAATGAATGACGTGGCCAAAATTGCCTCGGGGGGCGAATTATCGAGGCTGATGCTCAGTATTAAGTCTCTTATTGCCGCAAAAAAACTTTTACCGACCATAATCTTTGATGAAATTGATAGTGGGGTTTCAGGAGAAGTTGCCGGAAAGGTAGGTAATATCCTTTTCGCCATGGGTAAAACCATGCAGGTGATCGCTATCACGCATTTGCCCCAGATAGCCGGGCAGGGGAGCACTCATTTCCAGGTTTACAAACAAAATGAAAATGGTTCTGCGAGAACCAGTATTAAAAAACTTTCCCGTGACGAGCGCGTGACTGAAATAGCAAAGATGCTCAGCAATGAAAAGGTAACGGATGCAGCGCTGAATACTGCCAGAGAATTATTGTTAAATTAATCCGAATAATAGTATGGCTTATAATTTACTCAAAGGAAAAAAAGGAATCATTTTCGGCGCACTGGATGATAAATCCATTGCCTGGAAAATCGCTGAAAGAGCTTTTGATGAAGGTGCAGTTTTTACTTTGTCAAATACACCGGTGGCTATGCGTTTCGGTGAAATTGAAAAGCTCGCGGAAAGATGTGGCTCTATCGTCATACCTGCTGATGCGACAAGTGTTGAAGATATCGGGAACGTTTTCCAAAAATCTATGGAATTCCTGGGTGGAAAAGTTGATTTTGTTCTGCATTCCATCGGTATGTCACTGAACGTCAGGAAAAAATTGGAATACGATGATCTTAATTATGAGTATTTTCTGAAGACCATTGACATTTCCTCGCTTTCTTTCCATAAAATGCTGCAGGTAGCGAAAAAAATGGATGCCATCAATGAATGGGGTTCCGTGCTTGCACTTTCCTATATCGCCGCCCAGAGAACCTTGTATGGTTATAATGATATGGCCGATGCAAAGGCACTTCTGGAATCCATAGCCCGCAGTTTCGGATATATCTATGGCCGGGAAAAAAATATCAGGGTAAATACCATTTCTCAATCTCCCACACGAACCACCGCCGGAAGTGGAATAAAAGGTATTGACGGGCTGTTGGATTTTACTGAAAGAATGTCGCCACTCGGCAATGCAACCGCCGATGAGTGTGCTGATTTTTCCATTGTCCTCTTTTCTGATCTCAGCCGCAAGATTACCATGCAGAATATTTATCACGACGGTGGATTCTCCAGTATGGCTATGAGTCTTAAGGCAATGACCCAGTACAACAAATGTCTTGAGGATGAATTGGAATAATTTTTATCTTTGCACCCCGAAAACCTTAACACAGAATTTTTTTCAATTTTAATTATTCATTCAATGAAGATACTGGTTTGCATTAGTAATGTCCCTGACACTACTACCAAGGTTAAATTTATAGAGGACAACAGGAAACTGGATACCAATGGTATACAGTGGGTTATAAATCCATGGGATGAGCTGTCACTCACCAGGGCCCTGGAACTGAAGGAAGATGCTTCAGCCGGAGTTACCCAGGTTACCGTTGCTCATGTTGGACTTGCAGGTGCAGAACCCACCATCAGAAAGGCACTTGCCATCGGCGCAGATGATGCCATCCGTGTAAATGCCGATCCTGCTGATGCGTATTTTGTTGCAGCACAGCTTGCTGAAGTACTGAAAGCAAATCCGTACGACGTGATCATGTGCGGGATTGAATCCAGTGATTTCAACGGTTCCAATGTAGGCGCGATGCTTTCTGAATTTTTAAGCATAGCTTCTGTGTCAGCAGTTTCATCATTAAAGATTGAAAATGGTCAGGCCTTGATAAGCCGCGAGATCGATGGGGGCAAAGAAACCGTTGTTGTTCCTTCTCCTGTGGTAGTCGTGGTTCAGAAAGGTATTACCAAAGAACCCCGTATCGCTGCCATGAGAGGAATTATGATGGCCCGTACAAAACCCATCAGGGTTGTTGAACCTGTTGCAGTTGAGCCCCTTACCGAACTGGTCAAATTCGAAATGCCAAAGCCAAGAGCGGCCTGCAAATTCGTGGATGCCGAAAATCCAAAACAGCTAATTGAACTGTTGCAAAACGAAGCCAAAATTATCTGATCAATTCACCAGTAAATAAAAAAAACAACCTATGTCAGTTCTCGTATTTGTCGAAAATTGGGACGGAAAATTCAAAAAACTTTCTTTCGAACTGATCAGCTATGCCACCCGTCTTGCTGAGATGCTCAACACCAAATCTGTTGCACTTTCTCTTGGCAACGTGGATAGCTCCGAACTTGAAAAGCTTGGGAAATATGGTGCATCCAAAATTCTCAATGTTCACAATGAAAAGCTGAACATCCTGGATAATCAGGTGTATACCTCTATCATTGCAGACATGGCAAAAAAGGAGGAAGCAACCATCATCGTTATTGCCAACAATAACACGGGTAAGGCCATTGCACCAAGATTATCCGTAAAACTGAAAGCCGGGATCGGTTCAGGTGTCAGTAAACTCCCGCTTTCAACGTCACCATTTGTCGTTTACAAAAAAGTTTTCTCCGGAAATGCTTATGCCGACGTGGTACTCAAATCAGATATCAAGATCCTGACCTTGTCGCAGAATTCATTTGATATCACTGAAACCAATAATTCTCCGGTTATTGAAAAT
>JBLNAN010000101.1:0-6159 GCA_050259355.1 Syntrophothermus sp.
AAGAAAGCCACATGGGTCATATCGGCCGTTTTCTCCCGCAGGGAATTCAGGAAAAAGGCAAGGAGATCCGGACTTTCATGCCCCGTTACGGCAATATCAACGAGCGCAGGAACCAGCTTCACGAGGTGATCCGGCTTTCGGGCATGAATCTGATCATCGATGACACAGATCACCCCCTCATCATCAAGGTGGCTTCCATCCAGCAGGCACGGATGCAGATTTATTTCATTGATAACGAAGATTATTTTCAGCGAAAATTTACCCTTGCCGATAAAAACGGCAAGTATTTCAAGGATAATGACGAGCGGGCCATCTTTTATTCAAGAGGCGTGCTGGAAACGGTAAAAAAACTTGGATGGGGCCCCGACATCATCCATTGCCACGGCTGGCTCACCAGTCTCGTTCCGCTTTTCATTAAAAAAGGTTTTAACGATAACCCGCTCTTTTCCGACACCAAAGTCGTTTATTCTGTGTATGATGACGATTTTCCTGATCCCCTCAGCAAGAATTTTCCGGAAAAGATCAGGCTGGAAGGCATCACGAATAAAGATCTTAAACACTATAAAATCCCAAGTTACGTTAATATCCAGAAAGCGGCCATTGATTTCTCCGATGCCATTATAGTCGGCTCACCGGAGATCAATCCTGAAGTCAGAAAATACATCAGCGAAAGCGGTAAACCACACCTCGATTTCCAGCCCATGGATAAATACATTGATGTGTTTTCAGATTTCTACGATTCCGTACTTTTGCGCGAACCGGCCGCGGTTCAACAAGCATAAACGTAACTGTAAAAGACCTTGAAATCAACCATCACCAAACTTACGCTACTGTCCATCGGACTGTTCCTTCTCTTCAGCACTTCCTGTAAAAAAGATCCTTACAAGGTCGGTTACGATCTGTTACCCGGCAGCGACACCATCAATGTCAAGGTTTTTGATACCAGCACGGTGATCGCTTACTCGCTGCTCCACGACTCCATCCGGACCGATAAAAGAGCAGCCAACCTGCTTGGGTCCATGTTCGATCCGGAATTCGGAAAAACAACTTCATCCTTTTTCTCCCAGTTCAGGCTATCCACAACATCCGTGGATTTTGGCACCGGACCCGTCATGGACTCTGTCGTGCTCCAGATCCCCTATGCCAAAGCCTATGGAGATACCACGACTCTTCAGCGGCTCAGGGTTTACGAGGTGAGCGAGGATATGTCGTCAGATTCTTCGTATTATTCCAACCATTATCTGAACTATTACCCCAATCTCCTTGCCGATTTTTCCTACATGCCCAATCCCGTGGATACCCTGCGCATCAATCTGACAAAATTGACCAGGTATTTCGGGAATAAATTACTGTCGGCCCCCGCGGATGCCATGAACAGTAATCTCAGTTTTGTGAAATACATGAAGGGGCTGTCCATCGTTTCGGAACCGGTTTCAGCAGGAGGAGGATTTATCACTTTCAATTACAAAGACGAAAATACCCGGCTCATTCTTTATTTTCACAATACCTCCAAAAAGGGCAATTACAAGTACCTGATCAACGACCTTTGCGCCCGGGCAAGCTTCTTTAATCACAACAACTACCAGGAGGCTTCACAGGAGGTCAAAAACCAGATCCTGAACCACGATACCGCGGCCGGGAAACAGAAATTGTTTATCCAGGGACTGGGAGGCGTACAGGTCAAATTACGACTGCCCCATGTTGAGGACATGAAAAAGCTGGGGAAAATTGCCATTAACAATGCCCGCATCATTATGAAAGTGGCAAGTCCGGATACCGCCTTGTATTCACCCGTACCGGCACTCTACCTGGTGAAGAAGGACAGTGCCGGCAGGATTGCCTTTCTTACCGATTACAACGAGGGGACTGCCTATTTCGGAGGCGAATACAATTCCTCGACCGGGACCTATTCCTTCCGGATCACGCGTCACCTGCAGCAGATTCTGAACGGGGATATGAAAAATTATGATCTCTACATCCTGGCATCCAGTCCGGTCACCACGGGATTGGTTCCCCAAAGGGTTAGTTTGCTGGGCACTCAACCGTCGGATCCGGCGGCATACAAAAACCGGTTGCGGCTGGAAGTAACGTATACGAAGATTCATTAGACTCGTCACTCGTCACCCGTCACTCGTCACCCGTCACTCGTCACTAATAGTAAATCACAACTTGATTTTCTGCATAATTCATGATACCTTTGTCATTCATTTTCAAATAGAAATCCCATGTGTGGAATCGTTGCCTATATTGGCCCAAGGGAAGCTTATCCCATTCTGATCAAGGGCCTTCACAGGCTTGAATACAGGGGCTATGACAGTGCAGGAATTTGCCTGCTTGATGATAATGAGCTCACGATTTTCAAGTGCAAAGGAAAAGTTTCAGATCTGGAGTGTTTTCTCGAAAACAAAGAGAAAAAAGGAACGCTTGGCATGGCGCATACCCGATGGGCCACTCATGGCGAACCCAACCAGATCAATGCCCATCCTCATTTTTCAATGAACAAGGACCTGGCGATCATTCACAACGGAATCATCGAGAACTACGCCGCACTCCGCAGCGAGCTGAAAAACAGGGGTTTTGTTTTTGAATCTGATACCGATACAGAAGTACTGATCCACCTCATCCAGGATATCAAAGAACAGGAAAAGGTGGAACTGGAAGAGGCCGTCAGGATCGCGCTGAACGAGGTGATTGGCGCTTACGCGATCGTGGTTCTTTCCCGTCTTGAGCCTGATAAAATTATTGCTGCCCGTAAAGGCAGTCCCATGGTGATTGGTATTGGAAAGGAAGAATTTTTTATTGCTTCGGATGCTACCCCTATCATTGAATATACACAGAACGTGGTGTACATGAATGATGAAGAGATTGCCATCATCGAGCGCAACAAGGGCCTGGTCATCAAAACCATTAAAAACCAGATACAAACTCCCTATATTCACAAGCTTGAAATGAGCCTGAATGCTATCGAAAAAGGCGGTTTTGATCATTTCATGCTGAAGGAAATTTACGAGCAGCCACGATCCGTGCGCGACAGCATGCGCGGAAGGGTTCATCTAAAAAAAGGAATCGTGAAACTTGGCGGGATCCAGGAATATTCCCAAAAGATCCTGAATACCAAACGAATCATCATCACTGCCTGTGGCACCTCCTGGCATGCAGGACTGGTTGGCGAGTACCTGCTGGAGGAACTGGCCAGGATTCCGGTGGAAGTTGAGTATTCATCGGAGTTCAGGTACAGGAACCCGGTTATCTATGAAGATGATATCGTGATTGCCATATCACAGTCGGGAGAGACTGCCGATACCCTTGCCGCCATAGAGCTGGCAAAGTCGAAAGGTGCGACCGTACTGGGGATCTGCAACGTGGTAGGATCTTCCATTGCCCGGGCAACGCATGCCGGGGTGTATACCCATGCCGGTCCGGAGATCGGGGTTGCTTCCACAAAAGCCTTCACGGCACAGGTTGCGGTGCTGACGCTGCTGGCGCTTCAGATCGCCCAGGAAAAGGGAACCATTACCAAGTCAAGGTTCCATATGATTCTGGAGGAGCTGAATTCCATTCCTTCGAAGATCGAGAAAACCCTGTTGCTCAGCGACCAGATCAAATCCATCGCCGAGATTTACAAAAATGTCAGGAATTCCATCTATCTCGGACGCGGTTTCAATTTTCCCGTGGCGCTGGAGGGTGCACTGAAACTCAAGGAGATCTCTTATATCCACGCGGAAGGATATCCGGCCGCTGAGATGAAACATGGCCCCATCGCGCTGATTGATGAACAAATGCCGGTGGTGGTGATTGCAACCCGGAAAGGCACCTACGAGAAAGTGATCAGCAATATCCAGGAAGTCAAAGCCAGAAAAGGTAAAATTATCGCGGTGGTCAACGAAGGTGATACAACGGTAAAAAATCTGGCCGACCATTGTATCGAGATTCCCGAAACGGAGGAGTTCCTCGTTCCGCTGATCGCCACGGTTCCCTTGCAATTGCTGTCGTATTACATCGCAGTAATGCGCAACTGCAACGTGGATCAACCTAGAAATCTCGCGAAGAGCGTGACGGTGGAGTAGAAATTTTTCTGTCTGCGCTTTCCGCGTGAATTTTTTTTACCTCCTACTGACCGTTATCAAATTCGAATTTCAATTCCTTTTCTTTTTCTTTGGAGGATGAGCTATGCAGATTCAGGACGAGGCCGGCATAGAAAACCGGTGCATCCCGGTAGCGAAGTGACTGCTGAACAAGTTCTGCCGTATTAATACTGGTTTTCCAGCGCTGGGTATTAAAAAGGTCTGACACGGTTGCAACAAACGAAATTTTCTTCTTCCAGAAGTCCTGCCGGAATCCCAGGTTGATTCCCCACGAGGGGTACTGTTTTCCCTGCGGGGTAAGCATTTCCGACCGGAACTGTCCATTGATCTGAACAATTGTTGTTGTAGTTATATTGCACGAGGCGCTGATCCTGGCATTCCAGGAAAATGCGGTCTTTTTGCCGCTGTAACCCAATAGTGTAGCGTCAATCTGATTGTAAAAGCACGAGCCGCTTGCATTGACACGGGCAATCTTCCGGATCTGCAGGGTACCGCTTATATCGAGCCCGGCCGACTGGTCACTGTCGAGGTTTGCCCAGGTAGTCAGCAGTACCGTGTCATTCACGGGCCGTGTCACCATGGTGAACCCGTTGATTTTATAACGATAGAACAAGGTCGGGACAAGCTGAAGGGAACGAACGGAAATGGAATATCCAGCACCGAAAGAGTGAATATCTTCGGGCTTCAGGCCCGGGTTGCCGGTGAAGATGTTGCGGGGATCACGGTATTCGGGTCGAGGATTGAGGTCGTCCACATCAGGGCGGTTGACCCTGCGGCTGTAGCTGAGCTGGAATTCATTCTCCCCGGATTTATAACTCATGTGCACGGTCGGATAAAGACGGAAATAATTTTTATTCGCCGAGGTATCCGAAGAAATAAAATCCAGTTTCTGAATTGCTTCCTCGGCCCGGAGACCACCCATCAACCCGAAATTTCCAAATTCTGAACTTACGGTTGCATACAGGGCATGAACGGTTTCGACCCCATGGAATTTATTCTCCTGATCAGGCTGGACTACCCAGGTCCCCTTATCGGGATCATAAGACTCCACCTGCTGGTCCTGGTCATTTACCTGCGAATTCAGTTCGTAACCCGTTTCCAGTTCTGCTTCTTTCCATAGCGGACGGGAATATTCTGCTGTTACATTAACCTGCTGATCAAAATTATCTCCTGCAGTATGATCCTTTTCTTCCGGATAGTGAGGAAAGTCATAGGTATTGGTCCAGTTATCATCTCCTTTCTCCCGGTCGTGCTGAAAATCAATATCCATTCTGAAAAGATGATCTTTTGACCGGTCAAACACATGTTCATAATAAGCATTCAGTCCCATGCTGTTTTCATTTTCCACACCGCCGAGTACCCGCGTATATTCTTCGGTGAGCCTCAAAGAATCATCCTTGTAGGTTTTAAGCGTATTATCCGTTCTGTCTGACTTGCGGATATTAATCGTTGCGGAGATTCCTGAAGCATCCTTTTTAGACGGATACCAGTCGATTCCCAGTTGTCCCAGATGGGAAAGGGTGCTCCCTGTTCCGGATCCTTCCTGATCGAGGTAAACAGATTTTCTGGTTGCAGTGTCGATGGTTTCAGATTGAAGATTATTGGTCCGTTTCCTGTAATCTTTCCTGAACCCATAGTTTCCGTAAAGATTAAATTTACCGGTGTTATAATTGCCACCAAGATTGGCGTTAACTCTGCCCAGCGTACCGACGTTAACTCCCGCCCGGCCGTTATATCCTGCCTTTTGTTCCTTTTTCAGGACGATATTAATGATCCCACCGGTTCCGTCGGGCCGGTATTTTGCGGAAGGGTTTGTGATCACCTCGATTTTTTCCACAAGACTTGCGGGCATCTGTTCGAGATTGGCGATGCCGGTCATAACAGAAGGCCGGCCATTGATGAGTATACTGACGCCGGAACCGTTGAGCGAGATATTGCCGTCAAGGTCGACCGACACCGAAGGAACATTCTTAAGCATATCCGTCACAGTTCCGCTTTGTGCCAGCAAATCCTGCTGAACATTAAAAACTTTCCTGTCGATCTTGTTGATCATCACATTCTTTACGGCTGTGAC
>JBLNAN010000102.1:0-6658 GCA_050259355.1 Syntrophothermus sp.
CCGATAACATCGATATCGTGATGAATGAGCTGGATGCCCTGGTCAACGTGAATTTTGTCACCAGGGAGATACATCCCCGGTTGAAGACACTTGATATCATTCGTTTGGGTACCTCGGGATCCATTCAGCCTGACATCCCCGCCGGTGCCGTGGCATTATCTTCTTATGGCCTGGGCCTCGACAATCTCATTCATTTTTATGATTTTGAAGAAACCGGGGAAACCAGGGAAATGAGTGATCAACTTATCCGGCATACCAATTGGAACAAGGATCTTTCCCGTCCTTATTTTGTTAAAGGCTCGGACGACCTGATACGGAGATTTGAAAAAGGAACCGTGAAGGGAATTACTGCTACGGCACCCGGCTTTTATGGTCCGCAGGGACGGGTAATGAGAATGCAGTTACATGATCCGGAACTGAATCACAAATTCAGCACTTTCAGATTCAGGGATGAGCGGATCATCAATTTTGAAATGGAAACATCGGCATTGTATTCGCTGGGTAAAATTCTGGGTCACAATATGGTAACCCTTTGCCTGCTGATTGCCAACAGGGCTACAAATGATTATATTACGGATCATAAGCCCTTGATCCGGGAAATGATTAAAGAAGTGCTCGACAGGTTAATCGCCTGAAAAAATATGGAAGAAACATCAACCCATAAGGAAATAAAAGCACTGATCAGGCTGCTTGACGAAACGGATCCACAATTGCTGGAGACGATTGAATCAAAATTATTTTCCATGCGCCGGGATGCCCTTCCCCTGTTGGAAGAAGCTGCCAATTCTATTTTTAACGGGCATATCCAGCAACGGATCAACCTTTTGCTGGGCAGAATTCAGAAAGAAAGGGTAAGAGACGAGCTTTTATCCTGGATTGAGGAAGGAGCCCGGGATCTGCTGAAAGGATATATTATTATTTCCCGGATTGCATTTCCGGGACTGGATGAACTGAAACTTACCGTTCAGATCGAACAGATCAGAATGGATGCCTGGCTGGAGATGAATGATGAATTGACCGCCCTCGAGAACATCAAGGTGCTGAACCATATTCTATTTAAACTGCACCGGTTTTCGGGCAACAAGGAAAATCCAAGAATTCCCGATGAACAATATCTTCCCTCGCTGCTGAGGCTAAAAAAAGGCACCTCTCTTTCACTCGGCATCCTCTACCTGATCATTGCCCAGAAACTCAAACTGCCACTCGCGGGCGTCAATCTTCCCGAACATTTTATCCTGGCTTACCTTGGTGACAGGGAACTTCCTGATCCCCAGCTCGATGATGTTTTGTTTTACATCAATCCTTTCAAGGGATCCGTTTTCACACGGCGGGAAATTGAACTGTTTTTACGACAACTCAAGATCAAATCCAACCTCGATTATTTTGCACCTTGTACAAATCGTGAAGTGATCATTCGTCTTGTCAAAACACTTATCAACTATTATGGCGAACAGAAAAACAAGGTGAGAATGA
This sequence comes from Syntrophothermus sp., assembly GCA_050259355.1. Classification (GTDB taxonomy): domain Bacteria; phylum Bacteroidota; class Bacteroidia; order Bacteroidales; family FEN-979; genus FEN-979. The sequence continues at coordinate 1,474 of JBLNAN010000102.1, forward strand.
ACGAACTTAACGAATTATTAACCCTTTTAGAAAACGAATGATCAGAATCTTACGTCAATCCGCTTTTTTTGCATTATTGATTACAGGAACCTTGTTTCTCTCCTCCTGGGGATACCAGGGACATAAAAAAATCAGCGAACCTGCTGCTCCGGCATTGCCTTCTGCCGTGGATTTCCTGAAATCCACCTGGACGGCTTATCTTCCGGCCCACGCTTCAGATGCCGATTACAGGAAACAATCAGATCCCAATGAATCTCCCAGGCATTTCATCGATATCGACGGTTATTCAGCATTTGTTCAGAATGGGAAAATTCCCATGTCGTGGGATTCCATCGTGGCGGTATACGGATACAATTATGTGATCGACCAGGGAATTCTTCCATGGGCGACCAAAACGGCTTACGATTCCCTGAAAGCCTGCTTTCAGCGAACCAACTGGGACCGCGCGGCCATGTTTGCCGCGGATCTCGGACACTATGTCGGCGATGGTCATATGCCGCTGCATATTACCAAAAACTATAACGGGCAATTGACGGGACAAACCGGGGTTCATTCCCGCTACGAAACCAAAATGATCAACGATTATGTGGGGCAGATCATTTACGAAACCAATGAAGCCCAGCAGGTTCAGGATGTTCAGGGATACATCTTCACGTATATTTACAGCAATTATAAATACGTCGACAGTGTTCTGATCGCTGATCGCCATGCTTCTGATTCTGCTGGAACTACCAGCGGTTCTGCATACCTGGCGGCTTTCTGGCAAAATTCAGGTGCGTTCACTACCAAACTATTTAAAAATGCAAGCCAGAGCCTTGCCGACCTGATTTACACGGCATGGGTGGAAGCCGGGAGCCCTACGCCACAAGGCGTTCCGGGTGAACCTTTCGCTTCTGTAATGAAGGAAGTATTTCCGAATCCCGGCATTGATTCCGTAACCATTCCTTTCGATATTATCACGGGCGGAATACCGGTCTCGCTGACCATTCTTGATAATGAAGGTAAAATAGTCGAAAATCTCCTGGAAAATAAAATTCTGAACCTGGGTTCACAGGAAATTATCTGGAATTGTGCCGGCAAAACTCCCGGAATGTATTACGCGCTCCTGTCTTCAGAAGGTGTATTTTCTGTAAAGAAGGTGGTCGTAGTGAAATAGCAGCCAATTGGCGGAGAAATCCGTTTTGATGATAAAATACCAACTCAGGGCATATTACCCGAATTTTTATTTCATCCGCAGGGTGCTGTCTGATCCGTATGCCCTTGCCGGAAAAAATGCTCCCGGGGAACTTGTTCCCGAACTGGAATACGAGAAGGATGGCGTCATTTCCAGGATTCATCCTGACAACATCGGACTGTATATCCTTCTTCAGGATGATAAAAAAGAAGCTGAAAGGTACATCCGGCTGTTAATAGATTCCGCGGTACATCCGGATGCCGGGATACGGCTGAAACGGATTACGGGGAAATGGCTGAAGATACTGGAAACAAACTTCCGCGGTTGTTCCTTTATTGAAAATAATCACACGATCCCTTCTGTCACGACCCGGGAATATGACGAGTTGCTTCTCAGCCAGAAGGGGAAGGTACTGCTTGGCCTGTATCAGCAAGGATACCCGGTTCCCGACTTCTGTGTCCTGACTTCGCAGTCTTTCCAGCTTGATACCCGTGCCCGTGAAAGTTGTATCAGCGACGCTGTTCAGAACCTGGAGAATATGACCGGGCAGAAGCTCGGCGATCCGGATAATGCACTCGTCTTTGCCATGCGATCCGCTACGCCTTACTATATCCCCGGACTCATGCCGACGTACCTCAATGTCGGTGTGACCAGGATGAGCTATCGTTCACTGGATATGAAATACGGACAGAAGACGGCCAATAAAATTTATCTGAATAATCTGGAGTCGGTGCTGAAGATTTTATGTGCCGGAACAGATTTCTCGGCGGTTACTGATGCGGATGATGCAAATCTGGGCACTGAAGAAAAGATCGATAAACTTTTCAGAAGGATAGAAAGGATCGATGAAAGGATGCTTTACGATGCGATGTATCAGACCCGGCGGTTCATGAGAGTATCGCACGATTTCTTCAAAAGGAATCAGGATCTGATCTATACCTTCCAGCATGGCAATGTTACCTATCCTTCACTCATCCTGCAGAAGATGGTGTGGACGGTAAGAAACCAGGAATCATATCCGGGGGTGCTGTACAGCCGCCATCCCCGAACCGGTCTTGGCATGCAGATCGAGAGCGTGAGGGAAATTTTCGGTGAAGATATCATGACCGGGATGGTACATGCCGATCAGAGAGAATATTTTGAAAGGGGAGAAGTTCTGGAAGAGTTTCCTGCCATCTATCACTTCACGCCGATGCTCCCGAAACTTGAGGAAAACCTGAAATCGCCGGCTACCATTGAATTTGCTGCAGAATCACATAAAAATACATCGCTCTTCGCGATCCTCCAGCTAAACATGTCGGAACTGACCGGCAGAGCGACGCTTTTGAGCGCCATCGACATGTACAGCAAAGGGGTGATTCCTGGGAAAAGGGTCATTCAGCTGATCAGGCCATATCATCTCAGACAGATATTTTCTGAAAGAATAGATGATGCCTCGTTAATGACGCTGAAATTTTTTGGCAAAGGATTATCAGTTTTGCCCCGGTCCGCTGTGTCGGTACGGGTATTTTTTACGATGGCGAAAGCGCTGGAAGCCAAAAAGAAAGGCGAGAAAGTGTGTCTGTGTAAAGAAAATTTCATTCCTTCAGAGACCATTTTCATGGGAGAACTTGACGCCGTGATGAGTATGAACCCGCTTGCCATTCATGTGGTTACAGCATGCCTGGGTTACGGTATTCCTGCATTCATCAACCTCAGGAATTTCAACATGGAACTGAAGGACGAGGCGCTTTTCAACAGTCAGGGATTACGTTTATGTGAAGGAGACTGGATAACCCTTTCCAGCAAACTTCACAGCATCTTTTGCGGCAAAGCCGTGTACCGCCCGGCACGATTCCAGAAATACCTTGAAGGAAAGACCTTCGAGATGGAGCCAAAAGAGGAAAAAGTCTTCATCAACATGAAAAAGGCCTATGAGGCTTACCAGTCGATCCTGAATACGATCAAAACAGATGAAGCCGTGAGCCTGCCCGACCTGGTCAAGCTAATCCGGAACGATTATGATCGTCAGCCGCAAAAAGCCCTGCAATTTGTGAATGGCTGGTTCGATAATCATCATGAATATTATTTTTCGGAAATACTCAAAAGCGGATTGGGTTCACATCTGGATCAGCATAAAATTTACAACTTGCTGACTACCGAACGGAGAATTTATTTTTTCAGGAACATTTATCAAATCTGTACGAAATCCGGTCAGAATGGCTTTTCAGCGGGTGCATTCATGCTGGGAAGGTTTCTCTGCAATCCGCATCCCGTCGTCTTCTGGAACTCATTCACTCCACAGGAGATCGTCTTCCTGCTCAATGAACATATTTTATTTGAGAAATATCTGCAGGTGCTGACAGAACTTGGCGAGCGTCACCTCAATCGCACCCGCAACCGTATCCTGACCCATGATCTGAAAGGAATTCCCATGCCGGTGATTGATCTGGACCTTTTCCTTCCATTGAAGTTATCGCGACCTGATTGGGATGCCGTTGAGGATGCTATCGGCTCTGACCATGACAAGGGTATATTTTTCCTGACCAGCCTTTTCAGGAAGCCTTATGGCGTGCTCTACGAATATGATAAGCCATGGTCGTTTGCGAAGCTGAAGAAAATATGCGAGACGGAACAGATCAGCATCCCTGACAGAAGGGAAACATGATCTCAATTTTTGCTTCGTGTCACAGCCACGATGGTTCTGAAGATAATGCTGAAATAATTTCTTAGTCCCAGATCATCAATGTATTTCATATTCAGGATGATTTTGGCAGGCATGATTTCACGGATATAAGTTTCTTCAGGATTTTGCGAGACTACCAGCAGCTCATTTTCATTGAAATATTCCAGTGAGGCATGATCAGTGATGCCGGGCCTTACTTTCAGAACTTTCATCTGGGATTCATTATACAGATCGACATATTTCCTTACCTCGGGCCGGGGGCCGACCAGGCTCATGTCTCCCTTCAAAACATTTATAAGCTGGGGTAGTTCATCCAGTTTGTTCTTTCTGAGAAAAACACCCGCCCCGGTTATTCTTGGATCGCGGCTTCCCACCGTGAGCTGACCATCGTTTTCCGCATTCATTTTCATGGTTCTGAACTTGATCAGCCGGAAATCCCTGTTGTTCCTGCCTACTCTCGTTTGCAGGAAAAACGGTCCGCCCCTGGAATTCAGGATAATTATCAGCATCAGGATAAGCAGGAGAGGAGAGAGGAGGATCAATCCGAAAAGTGAGAAAAAAATATCAAAGAAACGGGTCATCCGGCCACGGGTTTTCTGATCATGTTTACACTGCCGGTTACGGCTTCAACTACCGTCTTCACCATTTCATCCGTCAGATCGTAATAAACGGGCAAGGTGATTTCTCTTGAATAATTATCATATGCTACTGGATAATTTTCCATCTTGTAGCCTGACTGCCCGTAAAAACTCATCATCGGAAGCGGAACAAAATGTACGTTCACGGCAACTTCCCTCCGGAAGATCTCCTCAATAATCTGATCCCGCTGCTTTTCCGTAATATCCCTGATTCTCAACAGGTAAACGTGATAAGAAGATTTCTTGTCATCATTTTCATATTCCGGCAATTCGGCCCAGGGTTGTTCGGACAGCAGGTCGTTGTAAAGACTGAAAATATGCCTGCGTTTCACGAGCATATCCTCATCGTAGCGCTGCAGCTCTGCCAATCCCATCGAGGCCTGAATATCAGTCATGTTGCACTTGTATCCCGGCTCGATAATATCATACCGCCACTGTCCGATTTTGGTCTTGGCCAGGGCATCTTTGTTCTGACCGTGAAGGGATTTTATGTTTAGTTCGCCATACAAAGCGGCATTGTCAAACGGTTCAGGAAGGTTTAAACAGATAGCCCCTCCTTCAGCAGTTGTCAGATTTTTTACGGCATGAAAGGAAAATACAGTGATATCCGCCAGGCTGCCGGTTCTCTTGCCTTTATAAAAAGCACCGATAGAATGGGCGGCGTCGGATAAAACCAGAATACGGTTGAGGCTTTTCTGAATATTACCT
>JBLNAN010000103.1:0-2663 GCA_050259355.1 Syntrophothermus sp.
TCTGGTTCCTCTCGTCAGATGAAATTTTACCATCCATAAGCCGGATGATGCGGTGTGCATGAAGCGCAATATCTTCCTCGTGGGTAACGATGATGACTGTATTTCCCATCTTGTGGATTTCCTCCATCAGCCCCAGGATCTCGATGGAAGTCTTGGAATCCAGATTTCCTGTTGGCTCATCCGCGAGGATAATCGCGGGATTGTTAACCAATGCCCGTGCAATGGCCACGCGTTGCCGCTGACCGCCTGAAAGTTCGTTGGGTTTGTGATTGATACGATCGGTTAGTTTCACCTCCTCGATCACCCGTGTGGCTCTTTCTATCCTTTTATTCTTGGTAAAACCCGCATAGATCAACGGAAGCATCACGTTTTCCAACGCAGTGGACCGGGGAAGCAGGTTGAATGTCTGAAAAACAAACCCGATTTGCTTGTTTCTGATCTCCGCGAGGTTATTGTCATCCATCGTGCTGACATCAATACCGTTCAGCATGTAACTTCCGGAAGTCGGCGTGTCAAGACAGCCCAGGATGTTCATCATCGTAGATTTACCCGAGCCAGAGGGACCCATGATGGCTACGAATTCATTTTTGTGAATGGTCAGGGAAACAGACCGGAGGGCTTCAACCAGAACGGTTCCTACCCGGAAATTCTTAACGATGTCGACGAGTCGAATGACTTCTTCCATGATGCGTCAGAGATTGTATAACAAAAATAGTATTTTATCGGTAACTGATTACAAAATCTTCCTTACTCAGTCCTTCCCTGAAAAACAAGATGCCTATCTGGAACAGATCAACGGACATTTTCACAGAAGGATGATTTTTGATGACCTTCCAGGCTTCCTCCATTTCATCAGACCAGTGGATGTCATCAAATACTATGACGCTGTTTTCGTGAATATGTTTCAAGAGATTGGAAAAATAATTTAAGGTGGGTTCTTTCCGGTGGTTGCCATCGATAAACACCATGTCGATTTTCCCAATGTTCATGAGACAGGCAGGAAGTTCATCTTCAAAGCTTCCGGTGATTTGGTGAATATTTTTCAGCCCCAGGGTTTTAAAATTTTTCTGCGCAACTTCCGCGGTTTCTGGACATCCTTCAATGGTGGTAACGATAGCTTCAGGATTACCCAACGACAGATAACCCGTGCTGATTCCCATGGAAGTGCCAAGTTCAAGTATGCTCTGCGGACTGAAATGGCGGACCAGCCGGAAAAGCAGTTTGCCGTATCTCGGCGAAACAGCCGATTTCTTTACGATCTTCCTGATTTGCAATACTTTTCTGCACCAGGCGATTTCCGTGGATCTGGCACCCCGGTCACACATTCTGATATACCCGGAATCATTTCTCAGCTTTTTACGGAGATGTTCGATTACCGTGAATTCATTATGATGCTGCCGGTCGAGCAGTACCTTTGACCATAGCTCGTAAGCAAAAGGAGAATGAAGGTCGTATTTCGAGCGGGCCTTCATTTTATATTGAACGTAACGTAAAACTCTTTTCATTTTCCCCTGAAAAAAACGTACAAAGGTACAGTTTTTCCCGATACCCATGGGTTTTCGTATATTTGCACCTCAACTTGACTTATGATATTTCATAAAGATTCCAAGGTCGCCGATTATTTTTCACTGGTCAAGATCAGCCATTCCGTTTTTGCCCTTCCTTTTGCCCTGATCGGTTTTTCAATGGCTGTCAAACAAGCACCCGGGGCGCTGGGTCCCAAGCTTCTGGCACTGGTCGTTCTATGTGTTTTTTTCGCCAGGAATGCCGCCATGGGATTTAACCGCTGGGCAGATCGCGTGTTCGACAGCAAAAATCCGCGTACAGCCATTCGTGAAATACCAAAGAATATTATCAGGCCGGGGTCTGCGCTGCTTTTCGTTATCCTGAATTCCGTTCTTTTTATTACCTGTACCTATTTCATCAACAGAATTTGTTTCTACTTATCACCGGTGGCCCTGCTGGTGGTTTTGGGATATAGTCTTACCAAACGTTTTACTTTCCTTTCGCACGTGGTGCTGGGACTGGCGCTTTCTCTGGCACCGCTTGGGGCCTGGCTGGCAGTGACCGGTTATTTTGCATGGATTCCGGTCATATTTTCACTGATCGTGATTTTCTGGGTGGCAGGATTCGATATTATTTATGCACTTCAGGATGATGAATTTGACCGCAGTCAGAACCTCCGGTCAATCCCTGCTTCTTTTGGAAGAAAGAAAGCCCTTGTTATTTCAGCTTTCTTTCATCTTATTTCGATTGTTCTGGTTGTCATCGCAGGAATTCATCTCCCTTCGGGAATGCTCTACTGGGGCGGAACGATAATCTTCTCCGGAATCCTGGTCTATGAGCATCTTGTGGTAAAGCCAGATGATCTGTCGAAGGTTAATCTGGCATTCGCTACCATGAACGGTATGGCAAGTATCATTTTTGCAGTGATGGTCATATTGGATATTTTTATAAAATAGTTTTTTAAATCTTCTTTGGTTCTCTTAGTGGATCTTCGTGCATTCTCCGTGGATCTTCGTGAAATAATTCCAAAAGAAATCTGCCTCTATCCCGTGGATTTTCTTAAAATAATTACACGAAGAAAAAGGAAGGTTTCACGAAGTGACACGAAGTTTATTTTCTTTCTAATAAATGTAAAATCCTGTTTCTCTTCGTGGGTC
>JBLNAN010000104.1:0-4178 GCA_050259355.1 Syntrophothermus sp.
CCGCTTTCCCTGGTTTTCCTCTCTTTTTCCTTCAGCAACCGGACGCTGCCGCACTGGACCGGTCCTGCCTATATTGGCTATATTCTGATCGCCGCTGCCTGGTTATCCGGCAGACAAAAACAAAAGAAAAGATTGATTCCCCCGGTTCTGAAGGTTTCAGCAGGCTTGATCCTGGTCCTGGTGGTTGTTGGAGTCGCACAGATAGGATACGGGGTAATTCCGCTCACCAAAATGGGTATGAATGATCCGACTGCACAATTGTACGGATATCGCCAGCTTTCGGGAAAGTTTCAGACCGCCGCCGGGAAAGCCGAAATAAACAACGAGATGCCGGCAAATGCTCCCATCATAGAAAGCCGCTGGTTTCCCGCGGCCAATCTCGACTACTACATCGGCGAACCCGCGAATCGCAAGGTCTATGCGGTTGGTACCCTGGAACGGATCCATAAATTTTACTGGATCAATAAACAACGGGGCATGCCTGAAAAAGGTTCCTTCGCCTGGTATATTGGCTTCAGCGATGACAGCCCTGAACCATCCCCCACCATTCAATCCCACTTTGATTCGGTTACCTGCAGGGATACCCTGATCCTCACCCGGGGCGGCCAGGTGATCCGGAAGGCCTACCTGTACCGGCTTTACGGTTGGAAATAACATCAAAGTTTAACGAGAAGTTAACATTCCGTTACCGTGATTTGCACCGGTTTTGTTAGTAATGCCCCGAAAAATTAATAACAAAACCTGTTAAAAATAAGAAAATTATGAAAAAGATCATTTTGGTAATATCCGGGGTACTTATCAGCGCTGGTTTAACGTTTGGCCAGTCACAGCCCCAGCAGAACAACAGCAATAAAACTGTAACAAAAACCGAAACGAAGACAGAGGTAAAGAAAAATAATAATTCAATGAATGGTGCGATTGCTAAAAATCATCATATGCATAAAAGCACCACCACGAAAAAAGCAAAACCCAGAAAGTAACCATAAAAAAACCGTCGAAAGACGGTTTTTTTATGTTATTCAGTTAAGATATACCCTTATTACCGATTTTTCTTCTTTTTCTTTCTGTCCCTGTCGGCTCCCTCGAACCATCTTTCTTTCGGCTTTTCATCAGTGCCTTTTTTATCGATGGAAATTTTTACATCAACACCATTGAACTGAACATCCTGCAGCATACCGGGGAGTGATTTGGCGAAAGAAGAACCTACCTCGAAAAGAGCAAAATTCCTGTTCAGGTCGATTTTGCCGATGGGAACTTTTTTACCCGGGGTAAATTCATTGATCATATCCATAAGGGCCTTGGGTCTCAAACCCTCTTCCTTTCCCACGTTGATCTTCATCATGGTAAAATCGCCGCCCCGTTCATACCGGTCACCGCGATTGTTACGGTCGCCACGGTCACCACGGTCACTCCGGTCACTCCGGTCGCGCTTCCGGTCATCTTTTTTATAATCACCTTTTTTTTCATCCTCGTGAACATTGAGATCCTTGGCCCCTTTGTAATATTCAAGGAAACGGTTGAATTCAAGCGCGACAAAACGCTTGATGATCTCTTCTTTCTCAATCCATTCAAGTTTTTTGTAAATAACCGGAAGATAGGAATCAATTTCAGTATGTTCCATTTCAACCCGTTCCATTTTATCGACGAGATGAAACAGTTGTTTTTCACAAATTTCTCTTCCTCCCGGTATCTTGGCCTGGACAAAACTTTTGTTGATCTTTTTCTCTATCTGGCGGATGAGATGTTTTTCCTTGAGGTTGATCAGCGCGATGGAAATGCCGGTCTTGCCTGCACGTCCGGTTCGGCCGCTGCGATGGGTGTAAGCATCAAGATCATCCGGAAGATTGTAATTGATAACATGGGTAAGGTCATTCACGTCCAGTCCCCGGGCAGCAACATCCGTGGCAACGAGCAACTGCACATGCCGTATCCTGAATTTCTGCATTACCGCGTCTCGCTGTGCCTGTGAAAGATCACCGTGAAGCGATTCGGCGTTGTAGCCATCCTGGATCAGTTTATCGGCTACTTCCTGTGTTTCAATTCGGGTGCGGCAAAAAACAATTCCATAAATACTCGGATAAAGGTCAACGATGCGTTTAAGCGCAAGGTACTTGTCTCTTGCATGAACCGTGAACACCACGTGTTTGATGTTCTCGGCACCAGAATTCTTGCTTCCGGTCACGATCTCCCGCGGTGAATTCATGTAATTTTTTGCAATTCTGGCCACTTCATCCGGCATAGTTGCCGAAAACAAAAGGGTATTATGCTCACCTGAAATCTGGCCAAGAATAAAGTTGATATCTTCCTGGAACCCCATGTTCAGCATCTCGTCAGCTTCATCCAGCACCACGGTGGTCACCAGCTGCAGCTTCATCGATTTCCTTTTGATCAGGTCTACCAGGCGTCCCGGGGTAGCCACCACGATATGGACACCTTTTTTCAGTGCCTTGATCTGGTTTTCTATACTGCTGCCGCCGTAAACGGGCAAAACTTTTAATTCAGGAATATATTTTGAAAAATCATTCAGATCACCTGCAATCTGGATACAGAGTTCGCGGGTAGGACAAAGTACCAGCGCCTGCACATGATGTGCATCCACATCCGTACGCTCGATCAATGGCAAGCCGAAAGCCGCCGTTTTTCCGGTACCGGTCTGCGCCAGGCAAACCAGATCCTTTTGTTCTTTCAGTAAAACAGGAACAACATTTTCCTGCACGGGCATCGGGTTTTCAAAACCCAGATCATCAAGGGCACGCAGAACCTTTTCCTGGATACCCATTTCTTTAAATGTAATCATTGAAAATTTTTAGATGTGATTTCAGGAACGAACTATTCTGGAGAATGACTGGCAGGGTATTAAAAGGGCGTAGCCGGAAAACACTTGTTAAATTTGGTAAATATCTGCCGCGAAGATAAGAAAAATCATAATTGTCTGAAAATTATTTAATTCCAACCTTATTAAATGGTACCTTTGCAAACTATTTCAAAAATACTAAATTTTATTATATTATAATGCAGAAAATCAGGAATATAGCCATTATTGCGCATGTTGATCACGGGAAAACGACACTGGTTGACAGAATACTTCACCAGGTAAAGCTTTTTCGTGATAATCAGGAGGTAAAGGATCTGATCCTTGATTCCAATGATCTGGAGCGGGAAAGGGGAATTACCATACTTTCAAAGAATGTTTCCGTAAGGTACAAGGGATATAAGATCAATATTATTGATACACCCGGCCACAGTGATTTTGGCGGGGAAGTGGAGCGGGTTCTCAATATGGCCGACGGCGTCCTGATCCTGGTGGATGCATTTGAAGGCCCCATGCCGCAAACCCGTTTTGTTTTGCAGAAAGCGCTTGAACTCGGGAAAAAACCCATTGTCGTCATCAATAAAGTAGATAAGCCCAATTGTTCTCCTGATGAAGTGCACGAGGCCATGTTTGAACTCATGTTCTCGCTGGATGCTACCGAGGATCAGCTTAATTTTCCCACGGTTTATGGTTCCTCAAAACAAGGCTGGATGTCGGACCACTGGGAAAATGTGACCAAAGACGTTACCTATCTTCTCGACCAGATCATTGAACACATTCCTGCCCCCGAGGCGTCGGAAGGACCGCTGCAGATGCAGATCAGCTCGCTCGACTATTCTTCCTATGTAGGCAGGATAGCCGTAGGCAGGATTACCCGCGGAACGATCCAGGCAGGGACGCAGATTGCCTTGGTCAAGAGCGATAATACCAATGTAAAATCTGTCATCAAGGAACTGTATCTTTTTGAAGGATTGGGTAAGGAAAAAATAAAATACCCCGTGGGGGCCGGCGAGATTTGCGCGGTATTGGGTCCTGAAGATTTTGAAATCGGGGATACCATTGCCGATGCGCTTGAACCGGAGGGAATGATCCGTATAAAAGTTGATGAACCGACCATGAGCATGGTTTTTACCATCAACAATTCCCCGTTTGCCGGCAGGGAAGGTAATTTTGTTACTTCCAGGCACCTGAGGGAGAGGCTCTTCAAAGAAACGGAAAAGAACCTGGCGCTGAAGGTAGAAGAAACTGATTCGGCTGATACTTTCCTTGTTTATGGAAGAGGAATTCTTCACCTGGCGATCCTCGTAGAGACCATGCGCCGGGAAGGATACGAATTTCAGCTGGGACAGCCCAAGATCATCACCCG
>JBLNAN010000105.1:0-2697 GCA_050259355.1 Syntrophothermus sp.
ACCAATGAGAAATTTTCAGGTTCACCGGTCCGGCAGGGTGAAATCATCATCAACAGCTGGCTGGCAGAGGATCTTAAGGCACGGAACGGCGATCGGGTGAAACTGAAGTTTTATTCCATGAAAATGGGCAGGATATTAAAAGAGGATTCCGCGACTTTCAGGATAAATAAAATCCTCCCGATAGATGAAAAAGTATGGGATCAGACTCTAATGCCGGCGTTTCCGGGTATTTCCGACGCGGTTAATTGCCGTGACTGGGAAAGCGGGACTTACATAGATCTGAAGAAGATCAGGAGAAAAGATGAAGATTACTGGAAACAGTACAAGGGAACTCCCAAGGCATTTATTTCACTTGAAGATGGCCTGAAGATCTGGAAAAATCCTTTTGGCGAATGTACTTCATTCAGATTCAGCAAGAAAGAAAATGATACGGCGGTATTGAAAAACCAGTTGAAGAAAAGTATTGCTCCTGCCTTCGCGGGCATGAAATTTAATTCAGTATACGAAGAAGGACAGCTGGCTGCTAAAAATTCGACCGATTTTGGAGGTTTGTTCATCGGACTGGGATTTTTCATTATTGCTGCAGGCATCCTGCTCTCTGCGATGCTGTATTCGTTGCAGTTATCCGTCAGGCATCGGGAAATAAAATTACTGTCTTACCTGGGTTTTTCCAGCCGCGTGACCTTCAGGATATTCTTTCTGGAAGGTCTGCTGATTTTGTTGCTGGCAGGAACATCGGGTGCTTTTGGCGGAGTATTCTACACCAAACTGATCATCCGCGGTTTGCAGACCATCTGGATGCCGGCTACGGGTACTACCAGCCTCGTGCTGCATCTCCGGTGGACCCTGATAATCCTTGGAGCTATCACGGGAATACTTATTTCGTCATTGGTTTTATGGCAGGTGCAGCGGAAAAGTTTCTCCTCGGGTAAAGCCTTCGGTAGAAAAGGTATTACCCCGTCATTGCGGAATTACAGTGCTAAAACACTCGTGGTACGTCATCTGATGCTGCATAAAATGCGCCACCTGGGGATTACCGGGCTGCTGGCCCTGGGCTGTTTCACGATCCTGGTCACCGGCCTGAACCGCCGGGAAAATATGAAATACCAGGGGCGGCAAACGGGAACCGGCGGTTTTTTGCTGCAGGCGGAAGCAACACTTTCTCTTCCGCAAGACATCGCTTCCCGTTCTTCTGCCTACGGCATGGATCCGGCTGAGGATTCTGTTTTTAAGAGCGTGAGACTCGTTCCCGTGCGACAATTGCTGCAAAGCGATGCCAGCTGTCTCAACCTGAACCGTGTCGCTAATCCAACGCTTGCCGGGATACCTGTTCAGGAATTCATCGGGCGTTTTACCTTCATTGATGCTCCGCCAAACCAGGAACCCTGGAAATTCCTGCAAAACGAACTTTCTCCCGGAATTATTCCCGGGTATATAGATGAGACGGTTTTACAATGGGGATTGGGCAGAAAGACAGGAGATACCATTTTTTATCTGGATGATAAAGGCACCAGCGTGGGGATCAGGATTTCAGGAACGTTGAAAAACTCGATTTTCCAGGGTAAAATATTGATTTCCGACAGCCTGCTTCTGAAACACTTTCCATCGTCACGTCAGGATCTGCTCCTGATCGATGCCGGCCCCGGAAAAGAAGAACAGCTGACCCTGAAAATGGAGAATCTGTTTTCAGATTATGGCCTGACTGTTATTCCGGCTGTGACCGTTCTGGCAGCCTTTGACGCCGTGCAGAATACCTACCTGTCGGTTTTTTTGCTGCTCGGCGGTCTTGGAATGCTTATCGGAACCGCGGGATTATGCATTTTCTTTGTCTCGGATCTGAACCGCCGTCGAAAAGAAATTGCTTTTTATCATGCAATTGGTTTTTCTGATCAGCTGATATTCGGGATTTTTTCTTCCGGATATTTCCTTCTTTTGATTTCGGGAATTACAGCCGGTTGCCTGCTTTCCCTGCTCACCATCTTCCTCTTTTCTTTGCATCCGGTTTTTGACCTGACTGCTCTTATATTCATTATGATTGTTTTTTTGATAGGAATTTCCGGGATTGCTTTGCCCGTTCTGGTTTTCATGAGGAGAATCTTTCCCCGCCAGCTCCAATTGGAATAATTGTTGAAGAATTTTGGCAAAACCTTGATAATACTTTCAAAATGAATAGTTTCGATAACTCTGTTTTTTACTTTTTGGACAGTTTTGCCAGGGTACATTCCGGGTTCGACCAGCTGATGGTATTGATTGTAGGAAATAATCTGCTAAAGGGTGGATTTTTGGTGATGATCCTCTGGTGGTGCTGGTTTCAGGATCATACTTCCCAGCTATTCGTACGGAGGAGGGTGATTATCACGCTCATTTCTTGTTTGATAACCCTGGCCATCATAAGGATCATCATCATGATAATGCCCTTCCACCCGAGGCCCATGCATGAACCTTCCCTTTCTTTTATACCCCCTGACGGGCTCGATCCCAAGGCACTGGAAAATTTCAGTTCATTCCCAAGTGATCATGCAGGTCTTTTTTTTGCGCTTGCCACCGGAATCTATTTCATTTCGAAAAAAGCCGGTATTATTACAATAGCTTACGTATTGCTCGCGATTTGTTTTCCACGGCTTTACCTGGGTTATCATTATGCCACGGATATCCTTGCGGGAATACTGATCGGCATTTTAACCACGATTATCCTGA
>JBLNAN010000106.1:0-5079 GCA_050259355.1 Syntrophothermus sp.
CTGCTTCGGGGCTACATCGGTTTTATACGTAACATTATCGATGAGATAGTCCCAGTTGGTGGTTTCTTTCAATTCACCGCCGAGGAGTTCGAGTTCCAGGGCCTTGGTCTTTGCAGGACAAACATCCACGCAGTTACCGCAACCAGTACAATCCATGGGGCTGACCTGAATTCTGAATTCAAGACCCGCGAGTTCCTTACCCACTGCTTTGAGCGTGGTAAGTCCTTCAGGAGCATTCTGTTTTTCTTCTGCGTTGAGCAGGAAGGGCCGGATGGCAGCGTGAGGACAAACATACGCGCACTGGTTGCACTGGATACAGTTTTCTTCAATCCAGTTGGGAACGTAAACAGCGATACCGCGTTTTTCAAGTTTGGTAGTTCCGTTGGGGAAAGTTCCGTCTTCACGTCCCAGGAATGCACTTACGGGGATATCATCACCTTCAAACCTGTTCACTTTATCAAAGATCTCCTTGTAGAAATCACCTTTTACTGCTTTTTCATCATGGCCATTCACAATCAGTTTTGACCATTCAGCAGGTACTTCTACTTTTTCAACTTCACCACCTTTGTCGATGGCTTCATTGTTCATTTTTACAATTTCTTCGCCCTTGCGTCCATAAGTCTTGTACACTGCCTTTTTCATGTGTTCAACGGCCTTTTCATAAGGAATAACGCCGGATACCTTGAAGAATGCAGACTGCATGATACTGTTGGTGCGGTTTCCGAGACCAATGCCATCAGCGATCTTTGTGGCATCGATGATATAGAAATTGATTTTGTGATCCGCAAGATATTTTTTCATGTGATCCGGCAGTCTTCTCCTGGTTTCCTCGGCATCCCAGATGCTGTTGAGGAGGAAGGTGCCACCATCTTTCAGGCCTTTCAGAACATCATATTTGTTCAGATAAGCAGGAACATGGCAGGCAACGAAATCGGGTGTGATCACCAGATACGGGGAGCGGATGGGGGAATCTCCAAAACGAAGGTGAGATACCGTGATACCGCCTGATTTTTTGGAGTCATAGGCAAAATATGCCTGTGCATATTTATCCGTTGTTTCACCAATGATCTTGATGGAGTTTTTGTTAGCGCCAACGGTACCATCAGAACCAATTCCAAAGAATTTAGCAGAGTAGGTTCCAGCGGGGCTGATGTCGACTTCCGGTAACAGAGGAAGGGAATGGAAAGTAACATCATCCACGATACCGACGGTGAAATGATTTTTCGGCTCTTTTGCCTTCAGGTTATTGTAAACAGAAATGATCTGAACGGGGGTAGTATCTTTTGAAGAAAGACCATAACGGCCACCAATGATCATCGGGCGGTTTTCGTTGTCATAGAAAAGATCGCGGATATCGAGGTACAGGGGGTCGCCGTTTGCGCCGGGTTCCTTGGTACGGTCGAGAACGCAGATCCTTTTAACAGACTTCGGGAGAACGTTAAAGAAATATTTTGCTGAGAAAGGACGATACAGGTGAACGCTGATCAATCCTACTTTTTCTCCCTGTTTGGTCAGATGGTCAATAACTTCCTTGGTGGTATCGGTGATAGAGCCCATGGCCACGATGATATTTTCAGCATCGGGTGCACCATAATAGGTAAACGGGTGATATTCACGGCCGGTAAGCTTTGTAATTTCATTCATGTAAGCCTCAACAATGTCGGCAACAGGCTCATAAAAGCGGTTTACAGCTTCCTTGGCCTGGAAGAACATGTCAGGATTCTGGGCGGTACCGCGGGTTACCGGGTGTTCAGGATTCAAAGCCCTTTCGCGGAATTCCTGCAGTGCCTTGTAATCAATCAGTTGTGCCATATCTTCATTTTCGAATGCTTCGATCTTCTGAATTTCGTGAGAAGAACGGAATCCGTCGAAGAAATGAAGGAAGGGTACACGTGACTTGATAGCGCTCAGGTGGGCGATACCTGCAAGGTCCATAATTTCCTGGATGCTCCCGCTGGCCAGCATTGCAAAACCAGTTTGACGGGTAGCATAAACATCGGAATGATCACCAAAAATGGACAGGGCATGCGCGGCGACCGTGCGGGCACTGACATGGAAAACGCCGGGAAGTAATTCTCCGGCCAATTTATACATATTCGGGATCATCAGTAATAACCCCTGTGAAGCCGTAAATGTTGTGGTTAATGATCCTGCCTGGAGTGAACCGTGTACAGCACCGGAAGCTCCGGCTTCGGATTGCATTTCAACCACCTTCACCTCGTCTCCGAAAATGTTCTTACGCCCGTGTGCTGCCCATTCATCAACGTTTTCAGCCATGTTAGATGAGGGAGTGATGGGGTAGATCGCGGCCACCTCACTGAACATGTACGCCATGTGTGAAGCCGCCTGGTTTCCGTCGCAGGTGATGAATTTTTTCTTCTTTTCCATAATAAATTGATAATTAGTTTATTGTCTCCGGGTTTTGCTATTCTCCTTTGAGGCTGCAAAGGTACTATTTCTTTTTTTTATTACATAGCAAAAAACCTTTTATTTTTCCTGTCCCGCCTCATCCGGGGAGCCTTCATACACGGGCTTTTTAAGCTATACTTTTTGTACCTTTGTAAAAATTTATAAAGATTGATTTTCCCATCCGATTTTGAAAATAAAGCAGGTTTTACCCAGATCCGCCAGATGGTCAGGGAAAATTGTCTGAGCACCCTGGGTATTACTTTTGTTAAAGAGATTTCTTTCCTTACAGATCATGAAGAGATAAAGGTTCTGCTTGAGCAAACGGAAGAAATGCGCCAGCATCTTCTTTCGGTAAAGCCGTTTCCCGCACAGGATTACCTTGATCTTACCGGTGATCTGGCTCATATCCGGATCGAGGGAAGTTTTCTTGAACCTGAACAGCTTACGGGTTTAAAACTTTCCCTGGTTACCATCCTCCAGGTCAGGTCATACCTGGAAAACCGTTCAGGTGAAAATTCCCAGCTGAAACGTCTGACCGTTGACGTTTTTATTGATGAAACCATTCCGAAAGAGATTGAAAAGATCATTGATGAACGTTCGAATGTGAGAGACAATGCCTCTCCTGCCCTTTCCAGGATCCGGCGGGATAAAATTTCAAAGCAGTCGCTGGTAGAGCGTAAAATCCGTGAAAACTTAAAACTTGCCAGAAAATCAGGTTGGGCACCCGAAGATGCAGATATAACCCTTCGGGACGGCAGACTCGTTATTCCACTGGTCAGCACCCATAAGCGGAAAATTATGGGCGTGGTTCACGATGAGTCGGCCACCGGCCAGACCGTGTACCTCGAACCGGCTGACGTTCTTGAAACCAACAACGAACTCCGGGAACTGGACTATGCTGAAAGAAGGGAAATCATTACCATTCTGACCACATTTGCCAACCGTCTGCGTCCGGAAATAGATAACCTCGTTCAGGCTTATCTTTTCCTGGGAAAGATTGATTTTATCAGGGCGAAGGCATTGCTGGCCCTTACGCTGAATGCCATGCTGCCAAAAGTTATTTCTCCGGAACCAGTGATCCGGTGGAACAAGGCAGTTCACCCCCTCCTTTATCTTACCCTGCAAAAACAAAAAAAACAGGTCGTTCCGCTTTCTCTTGAACTCAATAAAGAACAGCGGATCCTGATTATCTCGGGACCCAACTCGGGTGGAAAATCCGTTTGTCTGAAAACGGTCGGACTTCTCCAGTACATGCTCCAGTGCGGCTTGCTGATACCGGTTCTGGATGATTCCGTAACGGGGATCTTCAAAAATATTTTCATAGATATTGGCGATGAGCAATCGCTTGAAAATGATCTTTCAACGTATACTTCCAAACTTCTGAACCTTAAATTTTTTATTGAACATGTTGATGAGCACTCGCTGTTCATGATCGATGAACTGGGAACCGGAACCGATCCTGCCCTGGGAGGTCCGATCGCTGAGGCAGCTTTGGAGGCCATGAATGAAAAGAAAGCCCTGGGTGTGATCACGACCCATTATTCAAACCTGAAGCTTCTTGCAAGCCGGATGGAAGGCATCATCAACGGCGCCATGTTGTATGACTCGGCCAGGCTCAAACCGCTGTACCAGCTCAAAACCGGAAATCCGGGCAGTTCATTCGCCTTTGAAATTGCCGGTCAGATCGGGTTTCCCGAGAATGTTCTTCAGCGGGCAAAAGAAAAGACCGGCCAGAGCCAGCTGGATTTTGACCGGGAACTGCAGAATCTCGAAGTTGAAAAATATGAATTAAAAAAAGAGAAGAAAAGTATCCGCGTCGCCGACGATTTCCTGGCAGAAATGATCTCGAAGTACCAGAAAAAATATGATGAACTGGAAAAAAACCGGAAAGAAATTCTGCTGAAGGCGAAGAATGACGCGACGAAACTGGTGAATGACGCCAACAAGGTAATCGAAAAGACGATCAGGGAAATACGGGAGACGCAGGCTGAAAAGGAGGCGACCAGGAAAGCGAGAAAGCGGATTGAGGAGGAGAAGATAAAACTGGAGTCGGCAGTCGGCAGTCAACAGTCGGCAGTCGGCAGTCAGCAGTCGGCAGTCGGCAGTTCTGAGTCCAGGAAGCCACGCGTTTTCAATTCTTTTGAGAGCATTCAGATTCCGGGCAAGGATAAGCCCGTGCTTCCTCCCCTGCCTAAAAACAGCCCGTACCGTTCCTTATATAACGATCTGGAGAAAAAGCTCCGGGAGTTCGAGCTTACGCTGGATTTGCGGGGTAAACGCGTTGAGGAAGCTTATTCTCTGTTGCAACGATATATAGATGATGCGATCCTGCTCACCATCCCCGAGGTAAAAATCCTGCATGGAAAGGGCAATGGGGTTCTTCGCCAGATCACAAGGGATTTTCTCTCCTCTGTTTCTGAAGTAAAGAGGTATAATGATGAAGTTGTCGAAAGAGGCGGGGCCGGGATAACCGTGGTTTCATTCAGATCCTGAAGACTAAACCTTACAAATGACTTTTTCTGTTTATTTATTAACAATCATAAAAATTGATTTCCAGCATATTATAATTCGCCCGATGAATATTACATGTTATGAATTCTGAATTCTAACATAAATTATTACCTTTGCCCGTTTTTCCTAAAACCCCATCCATGAGTTTACGTCAAAAAA
>JBLNAN010000107.1:0-8473 GCA_050259355.1 Syntrophothermus sp.
CTGTTTCATTGCAATCTTAAGGCGCTCGATGGCCAGGGGATATTCTGCCCTGATATAAACGAGTCCCTGGCTTGCACCGGTACAGAAACCGTTGATGGCCATTGCCTCGATCACCGTGTGGGGGTCGCCTTCAAGTACAGAACGATCCATAAATGCTCCGGGGTCACCCTCGTCGGCATTGCAAACAACGTATTTCTGGTCGGCCTGTACCTTACGGGTGAGCTCCCATTTGAGCCCGGTTGAAAATCCTCCGCCACCGCGGCCGCGCAGACCCGACTTTTTAATTATTTCAATGGTTGCCTCGGGTGAAAGTTCGGTCAGAACTTTGCCCAGCGCCTGGTATCCCTGACGGGCAATATAATCTTCGATTCTCTCGGGATCAACTACGCCGCAATTTCTTAATGCTATTCTGAGCTGTTTCTTTGCCATCAGTAATTCCTCCGGTTATTTGCTGTCGATGGTTTCATAATCACGTTCGATGACCCCGTCAACGACTTCTCCCTTGCGAATATATTTTTCTATGATTTCGTCAGCCTTCCGGGTGTTGACATATCCGAAAACTACCGGATCCTTTCCCGGTATGGTAACTTCTATGGTCGGTTCTGCATAGCAATAACACATGCAGCCGGTTTGGGTAACTTCGGCGGGAATATTCCTTTTCTCGAGTTCTTCTTTCATGTATTCCATCACGGGCTTTGCCCCGGAAGCTATACCGCAGGTAGCCATGGCAACTTTTATCTGGATAACGGCAGCAGTATGATCTTTCATGGATTTAACCGCAGAGCGCTCCATCAACTCGTCGCCCACCTTTTTCAGTTCGTCCAGTGACTTTATTTTTGGCATGATCATAACTTGTTAATCGGGTAACAATGGATTTTAATGAGGCAAAATTATGAAATGAAAAATTACTGTGCAAGTAATTTATGTTATTTTTTTCACATTGTTAATAAAATAACAATAACTGTTGATAACGTATCCGGGAAGTCGAATTTTATAAAATTGATTATCAGGAACTTTTAACTACAAGTCTGAAGCCGTTACCATGAATATTCAGTATCTCAACCGAGGGATCTTTTTTCAGATATTTTCGTAACCTGGCCATGAAAACATCCATGCTCCGGGTGGTAAAATAATCCTCATTTCCCCAGATCTTCAGCAGTGCATCTTTTCGGGCTAAAATTCCATCCCTCGAGGTAGCCAGAAGTTTTAACAAACCAGCCTCCTTGGGAGATAACGTATTCACTTCGTTGCCAATAGTAAGGGTTCGCAGCCGGATATCAAAGCTGAAATGGCCAATATTGATCACTGGCTCCTCATCCGTGGTCTGCATTCCACCGCGTTTCAAAATTGCCGCGATCTTGTACAAAAGTACTTCTGAATCAAATGGTTTCATCAGGTAATCATCTGCACCGATCCTGAAACCTTCCAGAACATCTTCCTTAAGTGTCTTCGCGGTGAGAAAAATGAATGGAATTTCCTGATTCATCTTGCGGATTTCCGTCGCCAGCGTGAAACCATCCATTTCCGGCATCATGATATCCAGGATCAACAAGTCATAATTGTGATTTCTGAATGCCATCAATCCCTGCTTTCCATCTGTTTTCAGGGTTACATCATAATCGGCGAGTTCAAGATAAGACATCAGTATGTTTCCGAAGTTTGGATCATCTTCCACAAGTAACAATTTCGCCTTCTTCATATTTGTTAATTTTTAAACAATAGGAATTTCTATGATAAAAGTACTCCCTTTTCCCGGCTCACTGGTGACTTTAATTTCACCTTTGTGGGCCGTCACAATTGCTTTTACATAGCTGAGTCCAAGCCCGAATCCTTTTACATTGTGAATATTCCCGGTATTGACCCTGTAAAACTTTTCAAATATCTTCTGCCGGGTATCCTGACTCATTCCGATCCCCTTGTCCTCGACAATGATTTGTATTTTGTCATTGACATTATGGGTTCTCACGGTGATATCAGGATGATCCGCTGAATATTTATTGGCATTGTCAAGAAGATTGATAAAAACCGATGCAAGATGCGATTCATCACCCTGCACAATAGAATTTTGAGCTTCAGGAAAAAAATTCAGACTGCCATTCCTTCGCTCTACCTGTAACCGGAGATGATCCGTCACTTTGTACAGAACCGTGTGAATATCAAGGGGCTTTTCAATAATCCTGAATTCACTCGTGTCAAGCAATGCCATCTGCAATACCTGTTCAACGCGGGTATTCATGCGGTTATTTTCTTCCTTGATCACTTTCGTGTAGTTCTTTATTCTTTCAGGATCTTCGATTACTTTGGGATTATTGATTGAATCAACAGCAATGCTGATGGTGGCAATGGGTGTTTTAAACTCGTGCGTCATATTGTTGATGAAATCCGTTTTGATCTCCGATATTTTTTTCTGTCGTAACATGATAAAAATGCTGGTCACGGAAGTGATAACAATAATCAAAGTAAAAAACACAGAACCGATGGTCATCCATGAAACGGAATGCGTAAGCCAGCTTCCCTGTTCGGGAAAGAAGACCAGCAACTGATCCTTTTTCTGAAAGATATCATCAGGAAATAATGATGTTTTATGATTGGTGTTGAAATATGCTGTTTTAAAACCTTTTGACTTCAGCGGGATCCGGGTGCTGTCACCCTCCATGGACTGAACCGCGTACTCGAAGGACAGGTCAATTCCCTTTTCATGAAAAGTATTTTTCAAGACATCCTCAAGCCGTGCCGTGTCGATCCTGTCGACAAGTGTCAATGGTTTGGTTTCCAGTTCTATGGCCATTTTCCGGATAACATCCTTGATTTTTTTTGCTTTGTTGGATATCCGTTTCATATCCTGACGCATCATTTCCCGGTCGGGTGGTTCCGGAGGATTAAAAAAACCGGGAATATCAAATATTTCTTCCTCCTGTACCACTTCCTGCTGATGATTTCTTGCATGGGAACGGTTCAGTTCTCTTTTTTTATTTCCCTGTGCTTCCCTGATTTTCAACATAATGGAATCCATTTTTTTCAAATCAAGATACCCGTTGAAATCAATTGCATAATTAAGTGACCCCGGAGGAGAAAATTCAAATTGTCTGAATTCAGATACTTCCGGTTCAAAATTTCTGAAATTGTACTCCACATAAAAACGGGTATCGGGTGGCATGGGAGGATTTGGTTTCCTGGGAAGGAGATCTTCTGTTTTGAGCAACGAATCCAGCTTGCTGTTGAGCGTCAGCACCGGGTCATTTGAAAATGCTTCCACCAGTGAATGGATGCTGTCGCCCATTCTCGTGCGCTTCATATACAAAATATCTTCCCGGGTTTCGAGTTTTTTCAGCGCCAGCGTCATCGCGTCATTGATACTTCGGTTGAACTGTTCTTCCTTGACTTTTATGGCGTTCCTGATCCAGAAAAACTGGACTGCAATGATTCCAAGCAGAGAAAGACAGATCAATGTGATAATTACCGGTAGAAGCCGTTTTTTCATCTTGAGAAATAAGGATCAAAATTAGAAAATGCCGTACAGATTAAATATAGATTAACCTTTCATTAACCAATTTTAACTGAACTTTAACTAAATCTGTGGGTTACAAATTATAGTTTTGCTGAACAAACTAAAAACGGAGGCCACCATGCGTTCTTATTTAAATATGGTATTTCAGGGAATTCTCTTGCTATCAATTCCCTTTCTGACCCTTCCCGCCCAAGGGTTTTCACAGGATTCTATCCAGAAAAAACAAAAGACCAAGATCCGGATTGAAAAAGAAGAAAACGGTAAAACAACAGTTTTCGATACAACTTTTGATTCCAATATGGATGCGGCAATGGATCAGGTTGACAAAATTATGAAGGAAAATGATCTGCGGATGGAGGATCTGAACGATCAAATGAAAAAGTTCGAAGTGTATATCAGTCGATTTGATTCCTCCATGCAGGATTCCTCTATGAATATTGCAAGAAACTTCATTTTCCGGGGTGACCGGGATAATCATTTCAGGATACCTCAGCATCCTCAGGGATTTAACTATGATTTTGATATTGAAATACCGGAACTGCCGGAACTGCCGGATCCAGGACAATTTGAATACAGTATACCGGCTCCCCCGGAAATGTCGCATGGTGGAATGTTCAGGCAGCGAGGTGAAAGTTTGTCGGATGTTCTCGGCGATATTCCCATGAGTCATGTGAAAAGTTACAAGGTAAAAGAGACCCGGAATGGCAAACGGATTACCATTGATCTTGATGAAGATGCTGTGATGGGGGGGCAGAACAAGGTAATCATCATCAACCGTCAGCATCGTCCTGACCATCCCGTTCGTCCGGATCGTCCCGGCCGTCCCGCTCCGCCCCAGCGACCTGATAATCCGGGAAAAGTAAAAATTGAAAAAGAAGAAAAGGAGATCCATCAGGATTAATAAACTGCACTAAACCTATGAAATCTAAGATGAAATCAGTCTGAACATGATCCCACCTGCTATTCCCACCCGATTTAATGCTGATTAAGTTATCCCCCTTAACTGATTTATTTTAGATGAAATCAAGGACTGTCCACAAAGGGCAGTCCTTTTAGTTTGCGGTTTGGGTTTGGAGTTCGTCACCCGTCACCCTTCTCCCGTCACCCGTCACCCGTCACCCGTCACAAAAAAAGAGGCCGGTTCTTTTGAAACCGGCCATCTTTTTTGGGTGGAGTTAATGTTAGTAACGCTTTTTGGGCGTATAGTGAGTGTGTAGCAACTGATGGGATTTGTGCCCGAGTGGTTTTTCCAGGAAGTCTGCATAGATTTCTGCAATTTCAGGATTCTCGTGAGATTTGCGGAGGGGCATTCCCATGTCTTCTTCATATATGGCGCTTTTCCTCTTGGCACGGATTTCAGGATTGGTCGGGATCGGTTGACCACCGCCACCGATACATCCGCCGGGACAAGCCATAATTTCAATAAAATGATACGTTGATGATCCGTCTTTAATACTCTGCATTACTTTCTTGGCGTTTGAAAGTCCGTTGGCAACAACGCATTTCAGTTCAACACCTTCCAGGAAAGACCAGGCAGGCAAAGTTTTATCGATCAGAACAGATGCCTCGCGAACTTCACCTTCGAATCCGCGCACCGGTGTGATGTTCAGTCCTTCAAAAGGAACTTCTCTTCCGGTAACGAGTTCGTAAGCGGTACGCAGGGCGGCTTCCATAACACCACCGGTTGAACCGAAAATGACGGCTGCACCGGTAGAATTTCCCATGATGCTGTCATAATGATCTTCCGGCAAGGATTCGAAGTCGAGACCAGCTTGTTTGATCATGATGGCAAGTTCGCGGGTAGTAAGTACATAATCGACATCTTTATAGCCACTGGAGCGCATTTCCGGACGATCAGCTTCGAATTTCTTTGCAGTACACGGCATAATTGAAACTGAAACGATCTTCTTGGGGTCAATATTGCGTTTCTGGGCATAATAAGTCTTTGCCAGGGCACCAAACATCTGCTGCGGTGATTTGCAGGTTGAGAGGTTTGGCAGATATTCGGGGAAAGTATGCTCAATGAACTTGATCCAGCCTGGTGAGCAGGAAGTAGCCATCGGAAGGGCAACAGTGGGATCTTTATCCACCAGCGCCTTCTTCAGACGAGTAAGCAACTCATTGCCTTCCTCGACAATGGTGAGATCGGCCGTGAAATCGGTATCGAGTACGGAATCAAAGCCCAATCTGCGCAAAGCCGCTACCATTTTTCCGGTAACGATTTTTCCTGCCGGCATTCCAAGTGCTTCGCCAAGAGCAACCCTGACAGCCGGGGCAGTCTGGACTACAACATGCGTGTTGGTATCGTAAATTGCTTCCCATACCTGGTCAATGTAATTGCGCTCGGTGAGGGCACCGGTCGGACAACGGTTTACGCATTGCCCGCAATTGGTACAAACTACCTCGAACAAGGGTTCTTCGAAGAAAGTTGAGATTTTCATTTTATCGCCTTTGTAGGCAACGCTCAGAGCACTAACCGCCTGGATTTCTTCGCAGGTTCTTACGCAGCGCTGGCAACGGATACACTTGCTGTCATCCTTGATAATCGCGCTGTTGAACCTGTCAATGGTATAGTGTTTTTCCGGCACCAGGTCGAGGAACAGGTGATCGCCGGTAAGCATGCGTGATGCCAGTGACTGTAGTTCACAGTTTCCGTTTTTGTAGCACTTGGTGCAATCTGCATTGTGCTCGGAAAGAAGGAGTTCAACGATATGTTTCCTTGCCATTCTTACCTTCATGCTATTGGTATGGATGACCATGCCTTCTGAAGCCGGCATCGCGCAGGAAGCGGGGAGATTCTTTACATTTTCCTGTTCAACGACACAAACGCGGCAGTTTCCGGCAACACAGAGGTCTTCATGATAACACAAGGTAGGAATATGAATGTTCAGTTGCCTCGCTGCCTCAAGAATGGTTGTACCAGCATCAACTGAAACATTGATGCCGTCTATTGTTAAGTTTACTTGCTTAGCCATATGATTGTTGGTAATTATAAGTTTATATCAATTGAACATGAATTAATAAATCATTTCTTCCTTGAAGTTAT
The DNA here is from genome assembly GCA_050259355.1 of Syntrophothermus sp. Taxonomy (GTDB): domain Bacteria; phylum Bacteroidota; class Bacteroidia; order Bacteroidales; family FEN-979; genus FEN-979. The sequence goes on from JBLNAN010000107.1 coordinate 6,555, forward strand.
TCACAATGGAAGAGAAGGAGTTGGCGACCGACTGGCCAAGACCACATTTCGCCGTGATCTTCATGCTTTCGGAAAGGCGCATCAGCTGATCGAGATAAACGGCTTTCTTTTCGCCTTTTTTCACGGCAACGATACCCTTGCGCAGCTGCTGACAGCCAACACGGTAGGGTGTACACTGTCCGCAGGATTCTTCTTCGAAAAATTCGAGATAGTTGTGCAGAACGTTGTACATGGAACGCGAACTGTTGAAGATCATCATGGAACCGCCGGTAGGAACACCTTCAAAACCGATAATGGTATCCTTGAATTTTTTCCTGGGAACGCAGAATCCTGAAGCACCTCCAACCTGTACGGCTTTGGTGTCGCCATCACCGAATTCTTCAACAAAACGATCAAGGGGCATACCCAGTTCCAGTTCATAAATACCGGGGATAGGCGTGTCGCCGGATACTGAAAACACCTTGGATCCTCTTGAATCGCTGGTACCCAGTTCCTTGTATTTCATTGCACCGATACGGCAGATCATTACAACATTGACGAAAGTTTCAACATTATTGATAACCGTCGGTTTTTTCATGAAACCGGATGTGGTAGGGTAGGGAGGTTTGTTGCGGGGTTCACCGCGGAAGCCTTCCATGGATTCGAAAAGTGCGCTTTCTTCGCCGCAGATATAGGCACCGCTGCCCATGCGGATCTCGATGGTAAAATCCAGTCCAAGCTTGGCAGCGTGTTCATGATATGTATCCAGTTCTTTGTAGAGTTCCGGTAAAAGGAAACGGTATTCCCCGCGGAGATACATGTATCCTTTTTTTGCGCCGATCACCTTGCCACAGATAGCCATTCCGGAAAAAACCTTTCTCGGAACCTTTGAAAGGATCTCGCGGTCTTTGAATGTACCGGGTTCGCCTTCATCGGCATTACAAATAACAAATTTTTCATCACTGGGTGCTTCTGCCGTGAATTTCCATTTCATGGCGGTAGGGAAACCTGCGCCGCCGCGGCCTCTTAATCCTGAATCAAGAAGATCCTTGAGAATCTCATCATTTGACTTCTTGAGTGTATCTGCCAGGACTTTATATTTCACATCGGAGTATTCTCCGAAGATCAGGTCAACTCTTTTTAATTTGCTTTCAGCTGCTAACATGATTTTGTCTCCTATGTTTAGTTATTTGGTCCTGTATTCTTTAATAATATCATGCACCGACTCGGGAGTCAGGTCGGAAAAGGGTACTTCGTTGATCAGCATGGCCGGACCCTGGTGACACCAGCCCAGACAGTTAGTCTCGAGTAATGTGAATTTTTTATCAGCTGTGGTTTCGCCCACTTTGATCTTCAGGAGATCTTCCAGTGTCTGGATGATCATTTTTTTACCGTGCATGTCGCAGGTGATGGTTTTACATACCCGTACAACATATTTTCCCTTTGGCTTCGTGTCGAGAAAGGAATAGAATGTTGCAGTGCCGTAAACCTGTGCTGCCGAGATGTCTAACGCACTTGCAATCTCGGTCATGTCCGTGTCCGAAATGTAATTGTTCATTTCGACAACCCCTTGCAAAATGGGCATCAGGCTGGTTCTCTCACGGCCGTACTTTTCAACTAATTCAGAGATGAGCGTGTTGTTCGTTGCCATTGTTAATTTGGTTTTTTGGTTCTTTGGTTGAGTTTGTTTTTGAATACTTTTAAACCTATGGCAAAATTAGATTTTCTTTTGTTAATAAACTAACAATAGAAAACCTTTTTTTTCAACCCGGAATTTATTTATAGACAATCAAAATAGCTATTATTGCATTTTGAAAAAACAGGAAATGGTTCCTCACCGCTATTTTATTCATTTATCTTATTCAGGAAAGGATTTTCATGGCTGGCAGGCACAGGGAAATGCTGTTACGGTGCAGCAATATCTTAATGAAACACTTTCC
>JBLNAN010000108.1:0-3289 GCA_050259355.1 Syntrophothermus sp.
ATTGAAATCTATCTCCAGGCAAAAATCATGTACGGTCCTGGTAAAGCTGCCAATGCTGGCGGTGTTGCTACTTCAGGACTCGAAATGTCACAAAACTCCATGCGTTTATCATGGTCAAGGGAAGAAGTTGATGAAAGACTTCATACCATCATGATCAACATCCACAAGAATTGTGTGAAATACGGCAAAGAAGCCGACGGATTCATCAATTATGTTAAAGGTGCCAACATCGGTGGCTTTGTAAAAGTTGCAGAAGCCATGCTGGCCCAGGGGCTGGTATAACCTTCAGCTTTTTGCTTAAAGTGGAAAAGAGACTGTCTCCGGTTGGGACGGTCTCTTTCTTATTTAAGTGCGGGCTTTCGGAAGAGCAATACGTAAAAAAATGCAAAGAAAACCACACCGGCCTGGGTTTCAAGGATAGATTCGGTCAGCATATTAAAAGCGATGATGGCCAAAAAGGAAAATAAAAGAAATTGTTTTTGCTTCCAGCTAAACCAGCCAGGTATCAGCAGCATCCCGATCAGGGTAATGATGCCCGGAAGCCCCAGCGCGATGAAAGTCTGGAAAAACTGCGAGTGTGCATTCATCTTTATCCGGTAAGCATACTCGTTACCGTTGGCCTGGTAGTTTTTCATCAGCGCATCCTTTACGTCACCCGTTCCCACCCCGAAAAGAAAATTATCAGCAATAACATCCACGGCATTCTTCCAGGTATTGAACCTCGAAGCTGTACTCTCTTCAGGATCTGCAACACCCGGCTTTTCAGCAACCACGTGGCCTGCCACGGATAGCCTGGTGAATCCCTCGGGAAATAACTTTCCCATCATCATCAGAAAAAGAAAAATAATGATAAAAATTCCGCCTGCCGCGATGAATTTTTTCTGTATGACTGCCCAAAGTATGATATAAAAAACCAAAACGGCCACCATCATCAGAATTCCGGCTTTTGAACTCAGCATGAATATAAATCCCATGAAAAACAAAAGGAGCAACAGCAGGCCAACATTCCTTCTCAGACCCCGCGCATGCCCATTTCTATACAAAAGATCAGCTACAACGGCAAGTCCGAAAACAAAATACATGGCAAGATACCCCGGATGGAAGTACCAGGCCAATTTGATGTATACGAATGAACCCGGAACATGAAGGGCGAAATTCGCGTACATCGCGTGTCCTATGAGGATGACCGCCACTGTTACGCATCCCGAAAGGAAAAAATACAGCACCCTGCTGATCAGTTTTTCAGGAAAATAACTTAATGCGGAAGTACAAAAAATAAGCGGGAAGAGGATAAGCGATAATTTTACTTCTAGGTCGAAACCTGCATAATGAAAGTTGGTAGTATAGAGTAATCCGGCTACATACAACAAATACAACAATGCAGGAATTACCGACGCTTTGCGGATACCTTCCCGCAAGGCGCTTATTTTACTTCTGATCCCCGAACTGAACAACCAGTTGATTCCCAGAAGAATGATGAGTGCCGGGATGATCCTGGGAAACACGGGAATAAAAAAAGCAAGGGCATACATGCTCCAATCGAAAATCCCCTGATGTACAGCCTGTCTTTTCACGTTTTTTTCTGATCTAATTTTTCCCAGAACTCTTCAATGATTTTGTCCCAGTTGAAATGATGCTGCAAAAAATTGAATCCCTTTTCGCCTGCTTCGCGCACAAATTCAGGATCGCCATAGAGTTGCAGGATCTTTGCAGAAAGATCATCGGCATCACCCGGTATGAATCCCAGTCCGGCTCCCGCGTTGTCAATGAAAAGTTCTTTTGCCTCGCCTTCCACACCCAAAAGTACTGGTTTTTTCAGGAAAAGATTATCAAATATCTTGGAAGGAATAGCGCCCATAAAAAGGTCAATTCTTTTCAGCGGGATAATGGCCGCGTTAACTCCCGACACGATGCTGTTCAGCTCATTTTTGGGAACGGGATCGAAAAAAAAGACATTTTCAAGCTCCAGTTCCCGGCGAAGGGCTTTCAAAGAATCTTTTACCGGCCCGTCGCCGATGATTATAAACTTTATCTTTTTTTGCTGCTTCAGAATTTCTGCAGACCTCAGGATTACTTCCAGACCCTGGGCATGACCCAGAATTCCGGCATATATCAGCAGAAAATCATCCTCGGAAAATCCGTTCCCGCTCCTCCATCCCGATGACGAGGGGATTTCTTTCTTATCAAACACGGCTCCGTTCTTAAGCCACATTACCTGCTTTTGAGGAAATCTTTTGACAATATTGTTCACGATTCCTTTGGTCTGGCCTGTGACCATAAATGATTTTCGGTAAAGAAATTCCTCCAGCCGCGTGGACAGGTTCAACAGGAACCGGTTGGTCACCAGTCCCAGTTTCTCGGCGCTTTCCGGCCACAGATCAGACACGTTAAAGATCAGCTTCGCTTTTTTTATCCGGGAAAGAAGAAACCCGGAGATACCCAGGAACAGCGGGGGTGATTCACAGATCAGATAATCAAAATGCCCCAGACGGAACAACCCGGTGAGGAATGACGTGATAACAAAACTGAAATAATTCAAAAGCCTTGGTACGATGGCTTTACTGGTCCCGGCATACAACCAGACGCGGTGGATCTTCAATCCTTCTGCCTCTTCGCAGCAATGAAATTTGCCCCTGTATGATTCCATGATTTTCATGGAAGGATAATTGGGCATGGCTGTAAGAATGGTAACCTCCGCACCTTTTTCCGACAGGTGCAGCGCCAGGTTTTTTAACCGGCTCTGTGCAGCACCGGTTTCGGGAGGAAAATACTGTGTCAGGATCAGGATTTTCATTGTACGATCAGTTGTCTGTAAAGATCCATTTGAAGCTCAGCACAGGCAAGAAGCTCAAACCGGTTTAAAACCATTTCACGACCGGCTTGTCCCATTTTTTCCCGTAAGGCTGCATTACCAAGCAATGTTAAGATTGCCTGCTGAAGCTTTTCAATATCTCCCGATGGGAAAAGCAATCCCGTTACCTCATTTTCAACCACTTCCGGCAAGCCCCCTGCATCGGAAGCAACCACAGGAACACCGCTCGCGGAAGCTTCAAGAACAGAAACGCCAAAACTCTCGAAATGGGAAGGATTGACAAAAATATCAATTTTCCGATGCCACTCCGGCACATCCGTATAACTAACGGCCCCGGTAAAAGTAGTTTTATCAGAAATACCAAGAATTTCAGCCTGGTCCTGCAGCTGCGGTCTCAGGCTCCCATCCCCCACGATCAACAGTCTTGTATTTTCAAATTCCTTTGTAATTCCCGCGAATGCGCTGATCAGCAAATCA
>JBLNAN010000109.1:0-3735 GCA_050259355.1 Syntrophothermus sp.
ACTCACCCGTTTGCATACTGGCACTGTAGCTCCCGGGTTTGAAATTCCTGACAGGGAAAAGAAAATGGTCAGATTGGCAGACTTTAAAGGAAAAGCTGTCATGCTGATCTTCTGGACCGCCTATTGCCAGGAATGCATTGCCATCATGGAGAAGATAAAGCCTCTTGCCGATCAGTTTGCGGACAGGGTCCAGTTCGTTAGTATCAGCGCCGATAAAAGCTTTTCCAAGATGAACATGTTTCTGAAGATGAAGAAGAATTTTACCTGGACTTTTCTTCATATCGGTGAATCGATCGATCTTCTGAAGGACTACAATGTCAGGAGTTATCCCTTGCTCGTACTTATTGACAAGGATGGTATGATTTATGAGTATGCCGCACCGCTCCCGGGGGAAGGGCTTGAGGCTGAAATTACAAAAATGCTTAACCCGTAAGTGTCAGGGAAGAAGTGTTTATTTGTTAATTTTGTAAAGAATTAAGATCTTATTTTATTTGACATGATTGGTTTTTTGAAAAATTTGCTGGGAAACAAATCGCAGCGTGATATCAAGGAAATCCAGCCATACGTGGATTCCGCGCTTGCATTTGGAGCGGAGATGGAAGGACTTACCAACGACGAACTTCGCGAGAGAACAGCGAAATTCCGGCAAATCATCCGTGAACATATTGCGGATAAGGAAAAAGAAATTGATGAACTGAACCAGAAGATCAATTCAGAAGAAACAGACATCGAAGAAAAGGAAAAGCTTTACAGTGATCTCGACAAGCTCGAAAAGGAAATGTATGAGCAAACCCAGGATGTGCTGAATGATATTTTGCCTGAAGCTTTCGCGGTGATGAAGGAGACAGCCCGACGTTTCACGCAGTCGGAAGAATACGTGGAGGTTACCGCGACCCAGTTCGACCGTGATCTGGCTGCCCGGAAGGCCAATGTTGAAATTGCCGGAGACATGGCAAGATACAAGACGACCTGGCTGGCCGGTGGAAATATGATCCGATGGGACATGGTCCATTACGATGTTCAGCTCATCGGAGGAGTGGTACTTCACCAGGGTAAAATTTCGGAAATGGCTACCGGTGAAGGGAAAACCCTCGTGGCGACCTTGCCCGTTTTTCTGAATGCACTGCCCGGTAAGGGTGTTCACATTGTTACTGTCAACGATTATCTTGCCCGTCGTGACTCCGAATGGATGGGTGTACTGTATGAATTTCACGGTCTGAAGGTGGATTGCATTGACAAACACGAGCCTAACTCCGATGCCCGGAGAAATGCCTACAATGCCGACATTACCTTCGGAACCAACAACGAGTTCGGTTTCGATTACCTGCGCGACAACATGACCAGCAACCCGGAAGAACTGGTGCAGCGCCCGCACAATTATGCCATTGTCGACGAGGTTGACTCGGTTCTGATCGATGATGCACGTACGCCCCTGATCATTTCCGGACCTACGCCCAAGGGCGAAAACCAGGCCTTTGAAGAATTAAAGCCGAATGTAGTTAAATTATACAACGCCCAGCGTAACCTGGTTACCCGGTTGCTGGCCGAGGCAAAAACGCTTTCGGCCGATGAAAACAACCAGGAAAATATGAAAATTGCCGGTGAACAGCTTCTCCGTTCCCACCGCGGTCTTCCCAAAAACAAAGCCCTCATCAAGTTCCTCAGCGAGCCGGGAATGAGAGCGCTCATGCAGAAAACGGAAAATTTTTACCTGGCGGAACAAGCTAAAAATATGCATATCATCGATGATGAACTATTTTTTGTGATCGATGAAAAAAATAATACCATCGAACTGACCGACAAGGGAATCGATATGCTTACCGAGTCCTATGAAGACCCGCGGTTTTATATCCTTCCGGACATCGGCAGCGAACTTGCCGACCTTGAGAAATCGGGTCTTGGCGAGCAGGAGAAGCTTGAGAAGAAGAATCAGATGATGATGGATTATTCCATCAAATCCGAGCGTGTTCACACCGTTAACCAGTTGCTGAAGGCTTATGCACTGTTTGAAAAAGACGTGGAATACGTGGTGATGGATAACAAGGTGAAGATTGTTGACGAACAGACAGGACGTATCCTTGAAGGAAGACGCTATTCAGAAGGACTTCACCAGGCAATCGAGGCAAAGGAAAGCGTGAAGGTGGAAGCTGCCACCCAGACCTATGCCACCATCACCCTGCAGAACTACTTCAGGATGTATAAAAAGCTGGCAGGTATGACCGGGACTGCTGAGACAGAAGCAGGCGAATTCTGGGACATATACAAACTTGACGTGGTGGTGGTCCCCACCAACCGGAAAGTCATCAGGGATGACCGTCAGGACATGGTTTACAAAACAAGAAAAGAGAAATTCAATGCCGTTATTGACGAGATCGAAAAGCTGATCGGGATCGGAAGACCGGTTCTGGTGGGAACCACTTCGGTTGAAACATCTGAATTGCTCAGCAGGATGCTCAAACGTAAAAATATCCGTCATAACGTGTTGAATGCGAAGTTGCACCAGAAGGAAGCAGAAATCGTTCTGGAGGCAGGGCAATCGGGAACAGTTACCATTGCTACCAACATGGCAGGTCGTGGTACAGATATAAAATTGGGAAAAGGCGTTAAAGAGGCAGGCGGTTTGGCCATTATTGGTACAGAGCGTCATGAGTCACGTCGCGTTGACCGTCAGCTCAGGGGACGTGCCGGACGTCAGGGTGACCCGGGAAGTTCTCAGTTTTTTGTTTCTCTTGAAGATGATCTCATGAGAATGTTCGGATCAGAGCGTATCGCCAGGATCATGGACAGGATGGGAATTCAGGAAGGAGAGGTTATTACCCATTCCATGATCAGCAAATCTATCGAACGGGCACAGAAAAAAGTTGAAGAAAACAATTTCGGAACCCGTAAACGATTGCTTGAATATGACGATGTAATGAATATCCAGCGTGAAGCCATCTACAAGAAAAGGCATCACGCCTTATTCGGGGACCGTCTGGCTGTTGATATCAAAAACATGATCTACGACGTGTGTGAAACCACGGTTCTTGACAATCTGGAAAAAAATGATTTTGAATCCCTGAAACTGGAACTTCTGAAAGAATTTGCCTGTGATCCTCCCTTCACTGCAAAAGAATTTTCCGGTTCGAATCCTGATGAGGCTGCTGATATATTGTTTGATCATATCTACAAGCGATACAGGGCCAAGAATGATTTCATCGCGCAGAAAACTTTCCCCATCATCAAGGATGTTTATGAGCACGAGAAAAAATATGAGAATATTGCCGTGCCGGTGACCGACGGGATCAAAACCATGCAGGTGGTGGCCAATCTCAAAAGGGCGTATGAAGACAAGGGAAAAGATGTGGTCCTTTCCATTGAAAAGGGAATTGTTCTGGGAATGATTGATAATGCATGGAAGGAACACCTGCGTGAGATGGATGATCTCAAACAGTCGGTGCAGAATGCCGCGTATGAACAGAAGGATCCGTTGCTGATCTACAAATTCGAGTCATTCGAATTATTCAAGGGAATGGTGCAGCGAACGAACAAGGAGATTACCTCATTCCTGATCAAATGTGATGTGCCTATTGCGGTACAAAACGTTCAGGAAGCCCAGGCTCCTAAAAAACTTGATCGTTCGAGAATGAAAGAAGAGCGTTCGGACTTGCTTTCGCAGGCGCATTCGAATACCCAGGAGACTCAGAAACCACAGCCTGTGAAGGTTGAGAAGAAGGTCGGAAGAAATGACCCCTG
>JBLNAN010000110.1:0-2962 GCA_050259355.1 Syntrophothermus sp.
TCCGCCTTCTTTTTTGAGGACGCCGTCAAACATGGCAGTTGGGAAACCTGTAATGTTGTAATAGGAATTTCTTGCATTGGAATAGGTGTTGGCAAAGGCATCGCCGTTATGATTTTCAACAACAGCAACCTCGCATCCGTATTCAAGAAGATCATCAGCACCCATGGCTGCACCCGGGCAGTACGTACACCATGTTCCGGTACCAATTTCCATTACAACTTGTTTTCTGGAAGTTTGTGCGATAAGTGAAATCACGGTAAAAACCATGACGAAAGAAAGTAAGATCTTTTTCATGAGCTCATTTTTAAATTTGTGGACTTTGCACAAAGATATTAAATTAATTATCAGAATATGAAATTCCCTGAATATTATTTATTTAGATCCAATTGATGCAAGGCGAAAGCATATGCGCCTATATTTACAGCATTGGAGGTTCCCAGCACAGAGACGCCTACACCGGTTTTCTTTTCAGGATCATAAAGAACTTTTTTGCTCGAGAAAGGAACTGGAATTTCCCTTGCTGTTTTTTTCACAAAACGACCAAGATCTTCCGGATCCTCAAGGTTAAAAGCGCTGATCTCCATTCGGGGCAGGGGTTCACCGGCAACGGTTTCAAATGGCGCATTCATTTCCTGAACCAGTCTTGAGAGAAACAGGGAATGCGCGCCTGAAAGTCCGCCCCCGATCACCACGAGGCCATCTACCAGCGTAACGGCATCGGCGATGGTATTTCCGGCAGCGATGGCAAATGTCTCAAAAGATTTCAGCGCGGCTTCTCGGTTGCCTTCCTTTTCACCCGTGCCAATTTTGAAAATATCCTCGGGTTCTGGTGCATCAGCAAAATCAATTTTAGCGAACCGGGCATATTCTCTTTTCACACCCCGGATACTGACGCTGTCTTCCACGTCGAAATTGCTGTACAGCTTGTTGCGCATGCGGTTGATCTCCCCTGCTGCAGAGTTGTCGCCGGGAAAAAGACTTGCCCCGGTCACGATCCCGCCGCCAAAACCTGTTCCGAAAGTCACCCCCAGCAGATTCTTGTATCTTTTCGGATTGCCCGCTTCCTCCAGCTTGTGATTGATTTTTGGAAGTAACCCGGAAATGGCTTCCCCGTAAGTAAAAAGATCACCATCATTGTTAATGTAAACCGGAATCCCAAAAATCTCCTCCAGCATGGGGCCAAGCGCTACGCCATTCCGGAAAAGAGGCAAATTTTGAAGATCACCGATAACGCCACTGGTATAGTCGGCCGGACCTGGAAAGGAAAAGCTGATGGCCACTGGTTTTGCAGGCAGTTTAGATTCTACCATTTTGAATCCTGCCGTGATCATTCCCAGCAAAGATTCAAGTGAATCAGACCGGGATGAGAAGATGACGGGTTCAAACATCTCCTTCTCGGCCTGCACGGCCGAAAATCTGAGATTCGTCCCGCCGGCGTCCAGGGTCAGGACTATTCGTTTATCAGTTGCGTAAGACATGGCGATAAATGATATATGATATATGATTTATGATTTATGATTCATGATTCACGATTCATGATTCACGATTCATGATTTGATTCATGATTTTAAATTTATTTCCTAGACTCGTCTTCTAAATTTTCGTTTTATAACTGACTTTTCGTCTTATTTCTGACTTTCAGTGTTATTTCTGACTTTTCGTTTAGTGCCTGATTTTACCTTATTTCTTATTCCTAAAATTGTCAGTCTATTTACGCTTTTATTATTATTCAGTTTCTTTACCTCATTCTCATTTTTTTTGACGCTACAATCCGAATCAAAAATCAAGAATCAAGAATCAAGAATCGTGAATCTGAATCATAAATCCTATATCATAAATCGTGAATCAATGGGCTTCCAGCCAATTCTTCCCGGTATTCATTTCCACGAGCAGGGGCACCTTGAGTGCAATCGCGTTGCTCATTTTATCCTTAACGATGGCCTTCACCTCATCAATTTCCGGAATAAAAACATCAAAAACAAGTTCATCATGTACCTGGAGGATCATTTTAGATTTCAGATTTCTTTTGCAGAATTCCTCATAAATGCTGATCATGGCCACCTTGATCATGTCGGCCGCCGTGCCCTGTACAGGGGCGTTGATCGCGTTACGCTCGGCAAAACCCCTCACGGTTGCATTGGCGCTGTTGATGTCGCGGAGATAACGCCGCCGCTTCAGCATCGTTTCCACGTATCCCTGCTGCCGTGCCTGAACGATCGTGTTTTCCATGTAATGCCTGATCCCGGGGTACTGCGTAAAGTACTGATGAATGATATTGGCCGCTTCTTTTCGTGGAATGTTCAGTCTTTCTGATAATCCAAAGGCGGAAATGCCGTATATGATCCCGAAATTCACCATCTTGGCGTGGCGGCGCATCTCCGAACTGACTTCCGCGGGTGTGATGCCGTAAACTTTCGCGGCGGTTGACTGATGAATATCTGATCCGGAAAGGAAATCTCCTATCATCCCCTCATCATTGCTGAGATGCGCGATGATCCTGAGTTCAACCTGGGAATAGTCGGCCGAGAGCAGCGTGTATTTATCATTTCTGGGAACAAAAGCCTTGCGTATCTCTCTTCCTTTCTCGGTCCGGATCGGGATATTCTGAAGATTAGGATTATTACTGCTCAAACGACCCGTGGCCGCCACTGCCTGATTATAGGACGTATGGATCCGCCCGTCCCTGGGGTTTACCAGCGCTGGAAGTACATCAACATAAGTGGATTTGAGCTTGGTAAGCGACCGGTATTCCAAAATCCTGGCCACGATAGGATGGTTGTTGATCAGCTTGAGCAGTACGTCCTCACCCGTCGAATATTGTTTTGATTTTGTTGTCTGACGGGGCTTTTCTGCTATCCGGAGGGTGTCGAAAAGAATTTCTCCAAGTTGTTTGGGCGAAGAGATATTGAAGGAGGGTCCCGCGTCCTGGAAAATTGCCAGTTCAAGCGCAGCGATCTGCTGC
>JBLNAN010000111.1:0-3286 GCA_050259355.1 Syntrophothermus sp.
GATTATCTCCTCAGGGCATATCCGGATAGAATAATCAACATTCATCCGGCTCTTCTGCCCAAATATGGAGGAAAAGGAATGTATGGTATGAAGGTTCATGAGCAGGTCATCCTGGAAAAGGAGAAAGAATCAGGAATAACCATTCACCTGGTGAATGAAAAATACGATGAAGGCGAGATTATTTTTCAGGCAAAATGCAGCATAGAACCCGGTGACACGCCCGAAACCCTGGCCGCTAAAATTCACAAGCTGGAATATGAGCACTTTCCGAAGGTAATTGAGGAGTATATTCTGAGATATGATATATGATATATGATATATCTCAAAGCCTCGCTTTAAGCTCCTCCCCTTCTTTTTCGAATCCAGGTTTCCCGAGAAGGGCAAACATGTTCTTCTTGTAGGCCTCCACCCCGGGCTGATCAAACGGGTTGACATCCAGCGTGTAGCCACTCAATCCGCAGGCAAATTCATAGAAAAAGATCAGCTGACCCAGTATTTCCTCGCTTACGCCGGGTATCCCGATATGAATATTCGGAACCCCTCCATCCACGTGGGCCAGCATGGTTCCCAGCTCAGCCATCTTGTTAATGGATGAAAGCCTTTGTTCTGCCACGAAATTCAACCCGTCAGGATCTCCCTCCGCAAAAGGAACACGCAGCTCTTTTTTCGTATTTGCTACTGACAACACTGTTTCAAACATGATCCTTGCGCCTTCCTGGATATATTGACCCATGGAATGCAGATCAGTGGTAAAACTGACCCCTGCCGGGAGGATCCCTTTTTGTTCCTTGCCTTCACTTTCGCCGTACAGTTGTTTCCACCATTCCGTGAAATAAAATAAATCGGGCTGATAATTCACCATGATTTCCACGCTTTTCCCGCTCCTGTAAAGCGCATTCCTCATTGCCGCATAAACCACGGAAGGATGATCGGCCACTTTATCTTCGTCCAGACAATCCGCGCGCATCTGAACGGCACCCCGGAGCAGCTTGCGAATATCAAACCCGGCAATGGCGACAGGAAGAAGCCCAACCGGGGTCAGAACAGAATATCTTCCGCCTACATCATCAGGAATTACATAGGTAGGATATCCTTTTTCGTCACTCATCTTTTTCAATGCTCCTTTTGAAGCATCCGTAACCGATAGGATCCGGTGTTTGGCGCCTTCGGTTCCGTATTTTTTTTCAAGATGCGCCTTCAGAAGCCGGAATGCGACTGCCGGTTCAGTGGTAGTTCCTGACTTGGAAATCACCAATGCTGAATAATCCGTTGCGTCAAGGATCTCAATCAATCCTGCATGATAATCTTCTGAAAGATTCTCACCCGCATAAACCACCAGCGGATTCCCGGGATTTTTGAGAAGGTGCTGAAAGGGATGACTTAATGCATCGATAACCGCCCGGGCTCCCAGATATGAACCTCCAATACCAACCACGACCACTATTTTCGAATGCTGCCTGATCCTCCCGGCATCTGCTTCAATCTTATTGAGCAGATCTTCGGGAACCCGTGCAGGAAGATCAATCCATCCCAGGAAATCACTTCCTTTCCCTGTACGATTCAGTAATATCCGCCGTTTTTCTATTACTTCTTTTTTAACAGAGGAGAAAAGAGCCGGATCCACAAATGATTCTGCCCTGGTGATATCAATAGTAACCTGATCCATGTTTTTTTTATAAGGTTTAAACGAAATTAATATAAAGGAAGGAAAAGACAAAAAAAAAGTGCGTCCCGCCAGACGCACCTTTTTCAAATCAATAAACAAAACTAAATCAATGAAACTTGCACAAAAACACGTTTAAACCAAAAAATTAATCAAAATAACCATTATAAAAACTGGTAATTATGTGACACAAAAGTAAACCAAAACTTGCTGGTAATCTGTTAAGGAATATTAATATACGTTAAAAAGTGTTAAAGGGGCACCAAATTCTGTAATTTTGTAAGAATGAATCGCCGGATCATCTTCATAACCATCTTTATCATGACCATCGCGCTGGCAGGACTTATGTCCATCCAATGGTACTGGATAAAAAATGCCAATGATATGAATACCGCCATCTTCAAAGAGCATTTAACGGCGGCCATGAACAAGATTTCAGATAAAATTTCCAGAATTGAGAAAACAAAGGCCCGGCAAACCAATCAATTCGAGGGAATGCTGAATTTCAGGAAACACCTGTCTTATGATTCTTTTATATCTGTAACTGAACTGGATTCTCTTATTGATCATGAATTAAGAGCGGAAAATATAAAAACAGCTTTTGAATTCGGCATTTATAATTACGAGCATGGGAATTTTCTTGTGGAGAAAACGCCCCGGTTCAGGAAACAGATGATAGACAAGGATTACAAGGTAAGACTGTTTCCAAGCGACTATTTCAGCTCGCCCGAGTACCTGCTGATCTATTTTCCGCACGAAACCCAGTTCCTTCTTGGAGAGCTCTGGGGAATGCTGCTGATCTCCATCATCCTCATCATCACCATTGCCTATTCCTTCACCTATACCATCACCACCATATTCCGGCAAAAGCGTTATACCGACATGAAGAATGACTTCATCAACAATCTGACGCATGAATTCAAAACCCCCATAAGCACTATTTCCCTTGCATGTGAAACGCTGAAGGACAAGGATATTCTGAAAATGGGAGAAATCTCCTCCAGTTATATCAATATCATCGAGGAAGAAAACAGGAGATTGGGAGGAATGGCTGAAAAAATACTGCAAACCGCTATCCTGGACAAGGGACAGATGAAGATGAACCTTCATCTGATCGATCTGCACGAGATCATCAATGAGGTCATAAAAAACATACGTATTCAGGTAGAGATCAAGGATGGGGTGATCCACAAGAAACTGGAGGCAGACAATTCGCAGATTGAAGCTGACCGGGTTCATATCACGAACCTTGTTTACAACCTCCTCGATAATGCCAATAAGTATTCTCCCAAAAAACCGGTGATCAAAATTTCCACCAGCAACGTCAACGAAGGCATCATCCTGACCATCGAGGACAATGGCATCGGGATCGGCAAGAACGAACAGAAAAAGATCTTCAACAAGTTGTACCGAGTGTCGACCGGCAACATTCATGAAGTAAGAGGTTTCGGGCTTGGTCTGAGTTATGTAAAAGCCATCGTCGAAGAACATCACGGGCGGATCAGCGTGGAAAGCGAGATCAACAAAGGAACGAAATTCAGAATTTTTTTACCATTTAATGAAATTTAGGCAAATCACAGGCTATGCAAAAAACCAATATTCATATTTTACTGGCAGAAGACG
>JBLNAN010000112.1:0-7206 GCA_050259355.1 Syntrophothermus sp.
ACGTAAAGATTTTGGTTATAAGGCTTTTACAAAGTTAATAATTTTCATTTCTGATCAATTGACAGCTGTGTTAATTTCAGGATATTCTTCAAGTGCCATCAGCATCTCTCTTCCATCCACCCGGACTTTTCGAGAAGGGGCTTCAAAGGATATTTTATTTTCATCATCAATGATCCTGAACCTCAGCGTGCACTTGCCCTTATGTTTTTTGGCAATGGCAATTATCATTTCAAGATAATCATGCGTGATGAAATTTTCAGGAATGGTGAGGGTAATGCTTTTTGCCATCCTTTCAAACACCTCCTGCAGGAGGGAAACAGAGGAGATCTTTACCGTGAGCTGGTCGGGATTATCAAACCGCGACTCTACTTTTGCCTTGATGTACAGGTAGCTGCCCACCTCCAGGAAATGCTTCACTTTCAGGTATTCTTCAGAGAAAAGATTCAGCTGCATCGAATCCAGGTAATCCTCGATAACGAAATTTCCATATTGCTTTCCGGTTTTGCCAATCCGCTGGTTGGATTCAACCACCATTCCCGCAAAAGTGATTTCCTTGCCTTTCAGCGACTGCATGGTTGCCTTGAGCGTGGCAATATCCATATTACAGAAATTCTTGATCTCGTGGCGGAACTCGTCCATCGGGTGGCCGGTCATATAAAAGCCGATAATCTCTTTTTCCAGTCGCAACTGTTCCAGTTTGGTCCATGGTTCGCACCCGGGGATCTCTATTTTGGGCATCATCACCTCGTCATCGCCACCGAAAAGGGAATGTTGCTGAGAAGAAGCCCTGGCCTGGAGATCGTTGGCAAAGCGAAGCAGCTTTTCCAGAAAGATGGTATCGTCACCATTGATCTTTTGGAAATATTGCGCCCGGTGAATATTTTCAAAACAATCAAAAGCACCCGCCTTGGCAAGCGATTCCATGCTGCGCTTGTTGACTGCTTTGAGGTCGATCCGGGTAATAAAATCAATGATATCTGAATAAATTCCGTTTTTCAGTCGTTCGTCAAGGATATTCTGGGCAGCCGCCTCTCCCACGTTTTTAATTCCAGCCATCCCAAACCGGATCTGCCCGTTTTTGTTCACGGTAAAATTCAGCTCGCTTTCCTGAATAGAAGGTCCGAGAACCTTGATATTCATTCGCTTGCATTCTTCCGTAAAATTGGTTATTTCCTTCAGGTTGCTCATGTTGCGACTCAGAACGGCAGCCATGAATTCTGCGGGAAAATGTGCTTTCAGATAAGCCATCCGGAAGGCAACGTAGGCATAGCAGGTGGAATGTGACTTATTGAAGGCATATTTCGCAAAAGCTTCCCAGTCGGTCCATATCTTGAGCGCGGCTTCCTTTCCGATGCCATTGGCTTCGCAACCGCTCAGGAACTTGGGTTTCAGCTTGTTCATCAGCTCTTCGATCTTCTTCCCCATTGCTTTCCGGAGAGAGTCGGCTTCACTCTTTGTAAAGCCTGCCAGTTCCTGCGAAAGCAGCATGACCTGTTCCTGGTATACCGTTACAGCGTAGGTATCTTTCAGGTATTTCTCCATCTGGGGAGCATCGTACACGATGGGTTTACGGCCGTTTTTCCGGTCGATAAACTGTGGAATGTATTCCATCGGGCCCGGACGGTACAGGGCGTTCATGGCAATAAGGTCCTCGATCCGGGTAGGTTTGAGTTCCCTCAGGTATTTTTTCATCCCGTCGGACTCAAACTGGAAGATCCCGGTAGTTCGGCCCTGGCTGAAAAGTTCAAAAGTGTCGGTATCATTCAGATCAATGGTTTCAATATCCAGATCAATGCCTCTCGACTTCTTGATGTTTTTTATGCAATCCTTGATGATGGACAGCGTCTTCAGTCCTAAAAAGTCCATCTTCAGCATGCCCACCTTTTCGATGTATTCACCATCGAACTGAGTAACCAGCAGATCAGAATCCTTGGAAGTGGTCAGGGGAATATGATCAATCAGGCTGTCTTTCCCGATGATGATCCCGCAGGCATGCAATCCCGCGTGACGCACAGAACCTTCCAGCGCTTCGGCAAATTTCAGCGTATCAACAATAAGCGGATTTGAAGAACGATGGAAATCATCCAGCTCGGGTACTTCTTTAAAAGCCTGTTTCAGCGTTATCTTCGGCCGATCAGGAACCATCTTCGACAGACGGTCCGCATCCGGAATGGGAAGTTTCTGAACTCTTGCCACGTCACGGATGGCCATCTTGGCGGCCATGGTACCAAAGGTGATGATGTGGGCTACCTTGTCAGAGCCATATTTATCAACCACCCATTTCAACACTTTCTCGCGGCCGTCCTCATCGAAATCAATATCGATATCAGGCATCGAGATCCGGTCAAGATTCAGGAATCGCTCGAACAGCAGATCATATTTCAAAGGGTCTATATCGGTGATACGGTTGCAGTAAGCGACTACCGACCCGGCGGCTGAACCTCTTCCCGGTCCTACCGAAACATCCATTGCCCGGGCGGCATTCAGAAAGTCCTGAACAATCAGGAAATATCCCGGGAAACCCATGCGTTTTATGGTCGCCAGTTCAAAGTCAATCCTTTCGCGGATTTCATCAGTTATTTCCGTGTACCTGGTTGCTGCTCCCTTGTATGTAAGATGACGAAGGTACTCGTCGGCATCTGTAAAATCATCCGGCAATGGAAAATCCGGCATGATCGGATCCCGGTTGAGCGAGTAATACTCGATCTTGCCAAGTACTTCCTGGGTATGATCCAGCGCTTCCGGCAGGTCCCTGAACAGTTCCGACATCTCCTCTTTCGTCTTGAACCATTCCTGTCCGGTGTATCTCAGGCGGTTAGGATCATCAATGTCTTTACCCGTGTTGAGGCAAAGCAGCCGGTCATGTGCATCCGCATCCTGCTCATTCACGTAATGCACATCATTGGTGGCCAGGAGCTTTACGCCAGTCTTTTTTGAAAGTCCAACCAGTGCTTCGTTCACCTGCATCTGCCGTTGGTAAACCGACTGGTCACGCCCAGGATCGCCCGTGGGATGACGCATGACCTCCAGGTAAAAGTCATCGCCGAAAATTTCCTTGTATTCGTAGATGGCTTTCTCGGCCTTTTCCAGGTCTCCCCTTCCGATAGCCCTGGGAATTTCGCCGGCAAGACACGCCGATGAAGCGATAAGTCCTTCATGATATTCCCTCAGCAAATCCTTATCAATCCTGGGTTTGTAATACAGGCCCTCGATATGGGCCTTGGAAATGAGACGGCTCAGGTTGCGGTATCCGGTAATATTTTTTGCAAGCAGGATGAGATGATCGCCCTTGCGGTCAATCATTTCAGTCTTGTCGAATCTCGTTCGCCGGGCAACATAAGTCTCACAACCAAGAATTGGAGTAAAAACATCCTTGAATTTTGATGCCGCATCATGAAATTCCTTCAGTCCGTACATATTGCCATGATCTGTCACGGCAACTCCCTTCATCCCATTGTCGATCGCCTTCCGGATCATATCATCGATACGGCAGGCACCATCAAGGATGGAATACTGAGAATGGACATGCAGGTGGACAAAATCGGCCATAGTAATGCTTTTAATTAAAACGAACTGAAATTCAGTTAATTATATCCCGGCGGGGAAGATTGACTTCCGAAAGCGAATTTAGCAGAAATTTCCGGGTCCCGGATCGAAGTTAATAACTATTGAAAAGAAGTGAAAAGTGTATCTTTGCCGCTTATTCATCAGCATGATTTCATTCAGAGGCAATACCATCAGGAGGAAAGAGCCGTGCAGACTCTGTGGCTGCTTTCAGGGGCTTGAAATCGGCAATGTTCAGTACTGGAACCTCAGGCAATCGGCACTTGTCAGGTGTCCTTCCTGCGGAATGGCCCAGCTGGACCCGATGTTAAATGCCACTGAGACCGAAAAGGGTTGTCTTGCCTATTATATCGAAGAAACCCTGAGAATTTCCCGGCACGACCAGAAACGGAATCTGATCCGGAATTTTCGCCGGGGCATTCATTTTGGATATTTTTTGAAGAAGAAAGGAATCGTACCCCGTGAAATCCTTGAACTGGGACCCGGATCAGGCTATTTCTGCGACGGTATCCGGTTTGTTTTTCCTGAAACAAGCGTTTCGGTGATGGACATTAATCCGGAAATTCTGAGATTCAACAAGGAACAGCATCAATATCAGATTTATCAATCCCTTCCGGAAGAATATCTTTCCGTGCTCGAGAAGAAATTTGATCTTGTTATTGCCCGCGATCTGATCGAGCACGTGTCTGACATTGGCAAGGTGCTGGAGAACATCGCGGCGTACCTGAAGCCGGGAGGATATTTCCATTTTATCACACCAAACGGCAAAGAAGACGTCTGGAAACATTATCTGCGGTTCCTCAGGCAGGATGGTCGTTCGGAATTACTGATCAATCACGTGAATTATTTTGACGGCAAAGGATTAAAGAATCAATTGTCTGAACGGCGGTTCAGTCCGGTTACCTATTATACCTATACTTTCAAGACCACGCTCAGAGGGGCCGGCCGGAGATATTCAGAGAAACTGATGGCTCCCCCATCCTCTGCAAAAGATGCCGGGGCTTTTATTCAGCGTGCTTCAGAGGTCAGGGAATTGTCATTCAATAAAAAAGAACTTCTGGATCTCTGGTATTTACGCCCGGGAAGAAAATTCTTCGCCCGCCTTATCTGCTGGTATCATCATAAAACCCTCCTGAAAGTAAATCCTGAAAGACAGATTGGCCATGAGTTTTTCGGGTTGTTTCAGAGCAGGAAATGACCTTATAAACATCCACAAAACTTTTTTGAAAGAAAGGAGGGATTTGATAATTTTGCCCTCTGTTTATTCATTCTAAATTAATCTTCACCAATCAGTATGCAAATAATCAATCGATTACTCATTATATTTTTTGTCTTCCTGCCATTACTCTTGTTTTCCCAGGAAGGTACCGTCACCGGACGGGTATTCAACAGAATTAATAATGAACCGGTTCCCTTTGTGAATATCATTCTTGAAAACAATCCGAAAACAGGCACCACAAGCGACATTGATGGTAATTTCACGATTAAAAGCGTGGATCCCGGATACATCAGGCTGGTTGCATCAGCGGTAGGTTTTAAAAAGAAAATTACAGAAGATTTTCTGGTCACCAGGAGTCACCCCGTGTTTGTGGATATCGCCATGGACGAGGAAGTGATCACGCTGAAGGATGTAGAGATAAAGTCGGGATCTGTCGTCAGGAAGATTGCCAATCCGGTTTCGATGCAAACGCTCTCGGTTCAGGAGATAGAAAAAGATCCGGGTTCCAACCGGGACGTTTCCCGGGTCATCCAGGTACTTCCCGGTGTGGCTTCTTCTGTTGCATTCAGAAATGACATTATCGTGAGAGGCGGCGGTCCCGGCGAAAACAGGTTCTACCTTGATGGTGTAGAGATCCCGTATATCAATCATTTTGCAACACAAGGCGCATCCGGCGGACCGGTCGGAATCATCAACGTGGATTTGATCCGGGAGATTGATCTTTTCTCGGGTGCTTTCCAGGCAAGCCGCGGCAATGCACTGAGTTCGGTAATGGAATTACGGCAGGTGGAGGGAAGCAAGGACAGGTTTAACGGCAGGTTTTCAATCGGATCCAATGATATTGCGCTTACCCTGGATGCACCGGTATCCAGAAAATCATCCCTGCTCCTGTCGGTCAGAAGGTCGTACCTGCAGTTCCTTTTCGATGTGCTGGGACTTCCCTTTCTTCCTACCTACAACGATTATCAGCTGAAATACAGGATTGATCTGGATCAGAAGAACCAGCTCTCCATCATTTCGATCGGTGCTCTGGATCAGTTCAGGCTTAATACCGGCATCAAAAATCCCGATGACTTCCAGAAATACGTTGTAAATACCCTGCCGGTCAATAACCAGTGGAGTTATGCTTTCGGCATTGTTTACAGGCATTTCAGGCACAACGGGTCGGATACGTATGTACTGAGCAGGAACATGCTTGACAACCGCCGGTACAAGTACAATGGAAATATTGAAGCTGATACCAACCTTCTGCTTGACTACAAATCCAGGGAGACAGAAAATAAATTCCGGTACGAGGGTACACTGAATTTGAATGACTGGAAGATTTCCTTTGGCGGGGGTGCGGAATATTCCGGTTACAGTAACGATACCTATCAGAAGCTCTTTATTGCAGACTCGGTGAGGGTTCTGGATTATAATTCCAAAATCGATCTTTTTAAATACTCGCTTTTTGCACAGGTTTCGAAACCCTTTTTCAAAGAAAAGCTCACGCTGACCCTGGGAGCGAGACTGGACGGGAATACCTATTCCGATGAGATGAATAATCCGCTCAGGCAGTTTTCCCCGCGTTTCACGGCATCCTACAGGCTGGCAGAAAAATGGTATCTGAATTTCAATACCGGCAGATATTTTCAGCTTCCCCCCTACACGGCATTAGGCTTCCGGGATAATAACGGCCGGCTGGTGAATGATTCCTTAGGGATAAAATACATTTCCGCTGATCACGTGGTGCTCGGGCTGGAGTTTCTGCCAAGACAAAGTACCAAAATTTCGGTGGAAGGATTTTACAAGTATTACATGGATTATCCCTTATCCGTTGCTGACGGAATTTCGCTGGCCAGCAAGGGAGCAGATTATACCGTGCTGGGCGATGAGCCGGTAGTGCCGATTTCAAAGGGCAGGGCTTACGGATTTGAGTTGCTGGCGCGAGATGTGAATTTGTTCAGATTCAACGTACTCCTGTCGTACACCTTTGTCAGAAGTGAATTCACCAACCGTGAAAGTAAATACATCCCCTCTTCGTGGGATAACCGCCACCTGCTGAATTTCGTGATCAGCAGGAAATTTAAATACAACTGGCAGGCAGGGATAAAATTCCGTTTTGCCGGTGGTGCTCCCTATACGCCGTATGATCTGGGAAAATCAAGTCTGGTCAGCGCCTGGGACGTGCAAAGCCGCGGTTATCTTGATTACTCATCCTACAATAGCCTGAGGCTCGGTTCATTTAACCAGCTTGACATCAGGATTGACAAGGGATTTTATTTTCAGAAATGGTCGTTGATGGTGTACCTGGATGTTCAGAATGTGTTGAATTTTCAGGCACAACAGCCTGCCATTCTCATAAATACCCAGCCCGACGGATCCGTAATAAGATATACCGATCCCCAGGGAAACGAGCGGTACCAGCTAAGAACTATCGACAA
>JBLNAN010000113.1:0-7170 GCA_050259355.1 Syntrophothermus sp.
GGAGCCAGCCAATCCCGGCGAAAGAAAATCCAAGAAAAAAAATATAGAATTTCCTGGCAGTGGTCATGGCCTACAGAAGAGCCATCCTGAATTTTTCGAAATTGATCTCCCGGGTACGGCCCATGATGAGGAACCAGTCAACAATCGCCCAGATCCAAAATCCGCCACAAGTCAGAAGTTTTGCAACACCCAGACCGGTATCCCCGATAAAAAAACGATCAATGCCAAGCGTGCCGCCAAGAAGGGAAATGATCAGCGAGATGGTGGGATCTTTCAGGTTGAGCACCTGTACCCTTACAAATTTTGAATCATCAGCCTGCAGGAGCATGTCTCTTACAGCAGCAACCTGAAAGGGTTCAAAAAATTTGCTATAATTCATTAAAAGCATGTCAACTTTTTGTGCGTCCATGTTGATTGTTTTTGTTGGTAACTAAAATATGATATTCCCGGTGCTAAAATATGAAAATATTTAAACAAATATCATTTTTCTTAACGCACGAGGCTGCATCTCACCAGGTCCCAGATTTGATCATTTTTTGTCCGTTTGATGATCCCTGATTCTTCGCAGACGTAACAGTAGGTTCCGTCGCCCGCCAAGGTTTTCTGTACTTTACGGTATACGTGACCGTTCACCCTCAGAGAATCATAAAAGGTATGTTCGCCAAACTGCCAGTCAAAGGTCGTATCGGCAGAATACAGCACGGGTCCGTCGGCATACGGGTAAATGGTCGTGGGGTTTTGTACCATCCGCAAACCTTCAATCCAGAGGATCTCTTCCTTTCCAAGGCTGCTTTTCAGAAGCATCTTATAGTATTCCCTGATAATCCCCACGCCACCTATCAGTTCAACCGTATAGTGACTGTGCAGGGTTTGATCCACGTACACGCTGTCGAACGAATGGGTAAGTTGATTTTGGTAAATCCAGTAGGATCCTTTTGAATACCGCAGGGTATCGAGCCCGGGATAGATGTTATCCTTGCTGTAATTGATTTCTTCAGATTTATTGCTGCAGGAGATGAAAGAAACCAGCATGAACGCGGCCAGGAAGGTAAATAAGATTTTCATGAAAGGGAATTGCAAACATGCAAAGGTAACAAAACATGTGCAAACTCCCGCTCTTACTTTTCAATATAATATTCGTAACTTTGCCACTCAAAAAGGACGTTATGTTCACTGATTCAGATAAATTCAAAGGAGAAGGACTGACTTACGATGACGTGCTTCTGGTTCCCGCTTATTCAGATGTTCTTCCAAGGGAAGTGGATGTCACTACCCGGCTGACCCGGAACATCCGGTTGAATATCCCCATCGTTTCCGCTGCCATGGACACGGTTACAGAATCCACCATGGCCATTGCCATGGCCCAGGAAGGCGGCATCGGGGTTCTGCATAAGAACATGTCGATCGCGGCCCAGGCACTTGAAGTCAGGAAGGTCAAAAGAGCCGAGAACGGGATGATCCTTGATCCCATCACCACGCACACGGGTGCCAGGGTGGCCGACGTGCTAGCACTCATGAAAGAGTACAACATCGGCGGTATTCCTGTCACGGATGATGAGAACAAACTGGTGGGTATCGTTACCAACCGTGATCTTCGTTTTGAACGGGATCTTACCAAGCCTGTTTTAGACGTGATGACCCGGGAAGTATTCACAACCACCGAGTTCACTGATTTTTCCAAGGCCGAGGAGATCCTTCAGCGTTACAAGATAGAGAAACTGCCGGTAGTAGATAAAAACAATCACCTGGTCGGGCTGATCACCTACAAAGACATCATCAAAATCAAAGCCCGCCCTAATGCCTGTAAAGATTCCAGGGGCCGGTTGCGGGTTGCAGCGGCAGTGACTACCTCTTCCGATACACTGGAGCGTATCACGGCACTCGTCAATGAAGATGTTGATGCCATTGTGATAGATACCGCTCATGGACATTCAAAAGGCGTGATGGACATGGCACGGCTGGTGAGAAAAGAATTTCCGGAATTAAATCTTATTGTTGGCAATATCGGGACGGGTGAAGCAGCAAGGGATCTGGCAAAAATCGGCGTTGATGCAGTTAAAGTGGGTATTGGTCCGGGTTCTATTTGTACCACCCGTATTATCGCCGGAATCGGTATTCCGCAGTTATATGCCATTTATGAAGTGGCAAAGGCGCTTCGCGGATCCGGAATTCCTGCCATCGCCGACGGCGGTATCCGTTATACCGGTGATATCGTGAAGGCACTTGCGGCCGGGGCTCATTCCATCATGGCAGGGTCGCTGTTCGCGGGTGTTGATGAATCACCGGGAGAAGCCATCATCTTTGAAGGAAGAAAATATAAAACCTACCGGGGAATGGGATCCATCGAGGCCATGCAACTGGGATCAAAAGACCGTTATTTCCAGGATATGGAAGATGATATTCAGAAACTGGTACCGGAAGGTATTGTTGGAAGAGTCCCTTATAAAGGATCACTCTCTGAAGTTATCTACCAGATGGTGGGCGGGCTCCGTTCCGGAATGGGCTATACCGGTTCACGCACCATCGACGACCTCCAGAAGGCCAGATTCATTAAAATCACCTCCGCCGGCGTTCTCGAAAGCCATCCGCACGACGTCACGATTACAAGAGAAGCACCTAATTATATCAGTTAATTCAAAATGACCAGTTTCCTCTCCGGCAACTGGTCATTTTCGTCATCCCCCGTCACCCGTCACTCATCACCCGTCACCCGTCACCCGTCACCCGTCACCCGTCACTAAAGTTAAAATCCTGTTAATTTTTTTTTCCAACAATACGCACATTTTGATGGTTCATTAAATTAATTTACCTTTGAATCCTTTTTCTAAAATCACATCCTTCATTATAGAATTATTATAAAAGAAACTAAAATGAAAAGCTTAAAGTTGAAACTTTCAATTGCTTTCGTATTGCTTGTTATTGGATTTTCCGTCAAGGGTCAGGTTGGCAATGACGATGTGCTGATGACCATCGGCGGAAAGAATGTAACAGTTGGTGAATTTCTTTCAATTTATCTGAAAAACAATCCCAAGGCGGATTCCCTGAAAAAAAGCGGCAAGAGCGCCATTGACCGGAAAAATCTGGAAGAGTACCTGGATCTTTATACCAATTTTAAACTGAAGGTCAGAGAAGCGGAAGATCTTGGCTATGATACGGTTGGGAAATTCAAGAACGAACTTAACGGTTACCGCGAACAACTTGCAAAAGTTTATTTCGTGGATGAGCCCACGCTGAACAAGCTGATCAGAGAGGCATATGACCGTGAGCATTTTGATGTTAGGGCAAGCCATATTTTTGTGAAAGTTGCACCGGATGCCGCCCCGGCAGATACACTTGCTGCCTATAAAAAAATTGAAAAGATCCGCGAAAGGGTTCTTAAAGGAGAGGCTTTTGATAAAGTAGCCGTCGAAGTTTCCGATGATCTGTCGGCACGCGACCGCGCTGCCACCCCGCAACAATCGGCGATGAAAGGAAATCATGGAGACCTCGGCTATTTCACGGTTTTTGATATGGTTTATCCCTTTGAAAATGGTGCGTACAGCACGGAAAAAGGAAAAATTTCAGGCATCATCCGGACCGATTACGGCTATCATATCGTTAAAGTAACAGATAAGCAACCGGCAATGGGCAAAATCAGCGTGGCCCATATATTCATGACCGTGAAAAAAGATGCTACCGCGGCCGATTCAGCCGCCGTGAAGAAAAAGATGGATTCCGTGTATACCCGCCTGAAGGATGGTGCCAAATGGGAAGAAATGGTTAAACAGTATTCAGAAGATAAAGGTTCTGCCGCCAAAGGTGGAAAATTGCCCAAATTTGGTGTTAACCGTATGGTACCTGAATTCATCGATGCCATTTACAAGCTGAAAAAGGTCAATGATTTTTCAACACCCGTTCAGACTCCTTACGGATGGCATATCATCCGTCTTGAGGAAAAGAAAACACCCGGCACTTTCGAGGAAGAAAAGAACGAGCTGAAGCAGAAAGTTGAAAAGGATTCGCGTTACCAGCTTGCCCAGGAAGTTGTTTACAACCGTATTAAAAAAGACTACGGATTTACAGAATATCCAGAAGCAAAAGCAGAATTCTATACCGTGGTGACCGACAGCGTTTTCTTCGGAAAATGGAACCCTGAGCTGGCAAAAAATCTCCGGAAACCCCTCTTCAAAATCGGGAACAATATTTATAACCAGGAGGATTTTACCATGTTTATCAGTTCGCGCCAGAAGAAAATGGAAAAAGGAAATATTCCGGGTTATGTAAACAAGCTTTACAAGGAATTGGTAAACAACAAGCTTATTGCCACTGAAGATTTCAATCTCGAACGCAAATATCCCGATTTCAGGAATCTCATGCAGGAATATCATGACGGAATTCTGCTTTTTGATCTTACAGACGAGAAAGTCTGGTCAAAGGCAGTAAAAGATACCACCGGTCTGAAAGAATTTTATGAAAAGAACAAAACCAATTACATGTGGGATTCAAGACTGGAAACTAAGATATATAAACTGAAAAATGCAAAACAGGTACAGAAACTGAGAAATTTCCTCACCACGGGTCTGGATGATGATGCATTACTGAAAGAGATGAATACCGACTCTGTACCCGTTCTTTCCATCGAAAGTGGTAAATTCTCCAGAAAAGACAACAAGTATACTGACCAGATTTCCTGGACGCCAGGGCTGTCAAACGACCTTCCTGCCGACACGGGTATCGTGATCATAAAAGTTGTAAGAGTACTTTCCCCCGAACCAAAATCCCTGAGCGAGGCAAGGGGAATCATCACGGCTGATTACCAGAATTATCTTGAAAAAGAATGGATCAGCGCGCTGAGAAAGAAATACCCGGTGACGGTAAATCGCCAGGTAATGGATAAAATCAAGTAACAGTGAAGAAATTCCTGATCATTTCTCTTGTTTTCCTGGTATCCTGCACGGGTTTTTTCAGAAAAAAAACTGAAAGAACCCTTGCCAGGGTTTATGATGATTATCTCTATGAAAATGATATCAGGCACGTTGTTCCAAGGGGAACGAGCGAAAAGGACAGTATCACCCTGGTAAGAAATTATATCGACAACTGGATTCATCAGAAGCTGGTCATTCACCAGGCAGAATCCAATCTTACCAGCGACCAGATGGATTTTTCGCAACAACTGGAAGATTACAAAAATTCACTAGTGATCTATGCATACGAAAATGAACTGGTCAGGCAGAAGATGGACACGCTGGTTACAGATGAGGACGTCGAGCAGCATTACGAACAAAACAGTCAGAATTTCCTGTTGAAGGAAAATATTGTTCAGATCAGGTACGTGAAACTGCCCAAAGATTCAAAAATGGTGAAGCAATTCAGGAAATGGCTGGATTTCAGCGATCCTGAAGAAAAGCTATTGCTGGTTTCCCAGTGCAGCAAGTTTGCAACTGATTATTACCTGGACGATGAAAACTGGATCAGCTTCAATGATCTTCTTAACCAGGTACCCATCAAAACCTACAATGAGGAAGATTTTCTTAAAAACCGGAAATTTCTTGAATATCAGGATTCGTTATATATTTATCTGGTAAAATTTCGGGATTTTAAAATTAAAGAGAGTGTTTCTCCGTTAAGTTTTGAGAAAGAGAGGATAAAAAACATCATCCTGAATAAAAGAAAATCTGATCTGATCCAGAAAATGAGGGATGATCTTTATTCCAATGCCTCCAGAAAAAATGATTTCGAGATATTCTGATCTATGAGCAAAATCCACAGATATATTCTGTCAGCCTTACTGTTACTTACCATTTTTCCTGCATCACATGCACAAAGATCCGACTCCGTTGTTGATGGAGTAATCGGGATCGTGGGCGCCAATATCGTTCTCAAATCCGAACTGGAGAATCAGTACCTTCAATACAGGATGGGTGGGAATATCTCCGGCACTGCTGAAAATGTCAAGTGCCAGATCTATGAAAGTCTGCTTTTTCAGAAATTACTGTTGAACCAGGCGCAACTTGACAGTGCAACGGTGACCGAAAACCAGGTTGAATCGGAAATGGACCGTCGTATGCGGTATTTTATCGGCCAGATGGGTTCGCCGGAAAAGCTCGAGGAGTTTTATGGCAAGTCGATGGTCGAGATCAAAAACGAAATGCGGGATATCATCAAGGAACAGATGCTGATCGAGATGACCCAGGAAAAGATCACCAAGGATGTGCTGATCACACCTTCCGAGGTAAAAGCCTATTTTAAGAGCATGCCTTCTGATTCCATTCCTGAAATTCCCAGTGAACTGGAAGTTGGAATCATCAGTAAGCGGCCGGCCATAGGCGAAGCTGAAAAAGCAGAGGTTATACGGCAGTTGAAACAGTTCAAGGAAAGGGTTGCCAAAGGCGATGCATTTTCTACCCTGGCGGTTCTGTATTCGGAAGACCCGGGTTCAGCCAAGAAAGGTGGTGAACTGGGAATGTTCAAAAGAGGGGAGATGCGCGCTGAATTCGAAGCGGCCGCTTTCAAACTCAAACCGGGCGAGGTTTCCGATATCGTTGAAACGGAGGATGGCTATCATATCATCCAGGCTATCGAACGCAGGGGCGAATATATCAATGTACGACATATCCTTCTTCAACCCAAGGTTTCTCCCGCGAGTATGCAGCGTGCCAGAAATTTCCTCGACAGTGTCAGCAATCTGATCAATCTGAAAAAAATGACATTTGAAGAAGCTGTTCTGAAATTCTCAGATGATCCCTCGAGGAACAATGGCGGTTTACTGATCAATACCCTCAGCGGGAACAGCCGGTTTGAAAACAGCCAGCTGGATCCTAAGGTTTTTTTCGCCATTGATAAACTCAAGGTAGGTGACATTTCCGCCCCGGTTTTGTATAAGACCGAAAGGAATAAAGATGAATTCCGGATTTATTACCTGAAATCCAGGACGCTTCCCCACAAGGCCAATCTTGAGCAGGATTATGCAAGGATCCAGGCCAATGCACTGAAAAACAAACAAAATAAAGTGCTGAATGACTGGGTTGAGGAAAAGATAAAAAAGACGTTCATAAACCTTTCACCCCGTTATACAGGGTGCACATTCCAGCGAAACTGGCTGAAAAAATAACCGTATGGAAGGAGTGAAATTTAAAACCGATGTTGAAGCAGTTGAAGCGCTTGTTGTTAAATATGATCAACTGAAAAAGG
>JBLNAN010000114.1:0-4281 GCA_050259355.1 Syntrophothermus sp.
AACTACCACTTCCCCCCTGATCAGATCATTCACGCGGATCTCGCTATTCTCCGGCATCCGGATCCGGATAACAAACGGATCACCCGAAGAAAGCCTTTGTTGTACCTCGTCAGGCGGCAAAGTCAGGGAGTTCTTCATGGTTCCCCTGGTGTGCGGCCCGTACTGTGCCTGGCTGGCTTCTGCTTGCTGTAGCTTCTCGCGCATCTCCTCCAGTTCTGCCGCCGTGTCAAAGGCATAATACGCCCTGCCGGAACGCACGAGTTGCTCGGCATAGTCACGGTACATAGCTTTTCGCTCCGACTGACGATACGGACCATAGGGCCCGCCCTTTATCACGTCTTCATCAAAATGAATCCCGCACCATTCAAGGGACCTGAGAATGTAATTTTCCGCACCTTCTACATACCTGTTCTGGTCTGTGTCTTCAATACGCAGGATTAGTTTGCCGCCATGTTTTCTCGCGAATAAAAAATTATAAAGCGCGGTTCTGACTCCACCAATATGCAATGGACCGGTGGGACTCGGCGCAAAACGTACTCTTATGTTCTTTTCTGACATATTTATTTTTTTAGCTGGATCCTTGGCAGGATATATTCAAAAGCTTTAATAACAGTCTCTTCCTCGCTTAGTGATGCAGTGTCCAATTCAAGATCAGGATTTTCAGGAATATCAAAAGGAGCATTGATTCCCGTGAAATCCTTGATCTCTCCGCTCCTTGCCTTTGCATACAGCCCCTTCTTGTCGCGCTGTTCACATACCTCAAGGGGTGAATTCACAAAAACCTCGATGAAATCTTCCTTTCCGATGATCTGTTTTGCCATTTCCCTTATTTCATTCGTGGGAGAGATAAAACAATTGATGGTGATGATACCGCTCTGGACAAAAAGTTTTGTTATCTCGGATATCCGCCGGATGTTCTCAACCCGGTCTTCCTGGCTGAAGCCAAGATTGTTGTTGATTCCTTTACGGACGAGATCGCCATCCAGGATTTGTGTGACAAATCCTGCTTTGAATAATTTTTTCTCGAGACCGAGCGCCAGGGTCGTTTTACCAGAGCCTGATAATCCCGTCATCCAGAGTGCACAGGATTGCTGGTTCAGCCTGTTTTCCTTTTGCCGTCGCCCTACCGGCAATTCGTCATTGTAGATAATGTTTTCAGTCATGTTCAGTAAAAACAGCAAATTTACTTTTATTCAAACGCAATAGCAAGAGAGACTACTGTTTCGTACCTTTGTGAGAAATATGCGGAATCTTAACACGTTATGATTTTATTTGATTATTCCCTGTGACCGGAAACTACGAAATAATTATTAAAAAACTGGATGATTTCATCCGGAAATATTACAGAAACCTTCTCCTTCGCGGACTGATCCTGTTCTCTGCCTGCTTGTTCATTTCAGTACTTGTTGTTTCAGGAATGGAATATTTTGGTCATTTTAATCCATTCGTACGGACCATTCTTTTTTATCTTTTTATTGCAGGAAACCTGGCCGTCCTGGGATTTTTTGTGATGGTTCCTTTCCTGAAATTAAGGAAAATCGGTTCCGTGATCAGCCACGAACAAGCCGCAGCCATTATCGGTAAACATTTCCGCGAGGTCAACGATAAACTCCTGAACACGATCCAGCTTAGGAAATCACTCGAATCTGGAGACGAGAACATGGAACTTCTGAAAGCAGGAATTGATCAGAAGATCGTTCTGCTGCATCCTGTTCCATTTGTTTCTGCCATCGATCTCAGGAAAAACCGCAAATTCCTTAAGTATGCCCTCCCTCCTTTCTTCATCCTGATGTTTTTGCTGCTGGTTTCACCCGCCGTCATCACTAAACCCTCCCAAAGACTCCTGTACCATACCAGAACTTTTGCCGAGGAAATGCCTTTCCGGATTGAAATTCAGAACGATGAACTGCAGGCCTATCAGCAGGATGATTTTAACCTGAAAGTGAAAGTCACGGGTGAAACACTTCCTGACGAGCTTTTTCTGGAAAGTGACGGGAACAGCTACCGTATGTCAAAAGACAGCAGGATCTTTTTCAGCCATTCCTTCAGGAAACTCCAGAAAAATATAACATTTCACATTACCACGGGTAAATTTTCCACCCGGGATTATGAAATAAGGGTTTTTCCAAAACCCGTTATCGTGAATTACAAGGTAGAACTTGAATATCCGGCCTATACCGGAAGAACCGCTGAATCACTCGACAATACCGGTGATCTTGTTATTCCGGAAGGAACGAATGTAAAATGGTCGTTCTATACGCGGGACGCCTCGAATCTGGAGCTGGTCATCGACAGCACGCGGATCAACGTCGAAAAACAAAACAGCAACACGTTCAGCTATTCCCGCAACCTGAAGCATTCCCTGCAGTATACCGTTAAGGCCATCAACCAATGGGTAAAAAAACCGGATTCCCTTCTTTATACGATAACCGTTATCCCTGATGCCTATCCTTCGATTACAGTGCAGCAAGAAGCAGACTCTGCCCTTGTTTCAAGACTCTTTTTTCAGGGAGTTATTAAAGATGATTATGGCTTTACCAAACTGCAGATCCACTACACCCTTTTCTACGGAGGTGATACCACGCAGAAGGAAAATCATTCTGAAATGATCCCGGTGGCGCAGGGCGTGAATCAGCAGAATTTTTATTATTCTTTGGATGTCAGAAGATTTACGCAAAATCCCGGTGATGCTCTTGAATATTATTTTGAAGTATGTGATAACGATGGTATTCATGGGCCAAAATGCTCAAAAACGGGAATGTTCAACCTTAAAACCCCAACCCTCGACGAGATACAAAACCTGAGTGACCAGCAGGAACAAACCATTACAAAAGATATCGAACAATCACTGAAGGAAGCAAAACAGATCCAGAAACAGATCGATGAGCTTAACAAAAATCTGGTAGATAAAAAAGAGCTGTCATGGCAGGAAAAAAAGCAGGTGAAGGATTTACTCGACCGCCAGGAAAATATTAAGAACAGGCTTGAAAAGATCGAAAAGGAAAATAAGCAGAAAACAGAGATGGATCAGCAGTATAACAAGTACGATCCTTCTATCGTGGAAAAGCAGGAGCAGCTTCAGAAACTATTGAACGAGGTGATGGATGACGAGATGAAGAAAATGCTGGAAGAAATGCAGAAGATGCTGGATAAGATCGATAAGGAGAAGGTGAGCGACATGCTGGAAAAGATGAAAATGTCGAATAAGGATATCGAAAAACAGCTCGACAGAAATCTGGAAGTATTCAAAAAGCTGGAATTTGAAAAGAAACTGGAAGAAACGATCAATAAACTGAATGATCTTTCGGAAAAACAGGAAAAACTAGGGGAATCTACCGATAAACAGGAAAAATCCAAAGATGAGCTGGGTAAAGAGCAGGATGCCCTGAAGGATCAGTTTGAACAGGCAAAGGAAGACATAAACGAACTCCTTGAAAAAAATAAAGAACTTGAAGAACCCCAGGATATGCCTGACATGGCCAATGATCAGGAAGAAGTAAATCAGGATATGCAGGATGCCTCGCAGCAGATCAAGGAAGGAAATAATAAGAAATCTTCTGGATCTCAGAAAAAAGCATCTCAGAAAATGAAGTCGATGGCTTCTAAACTTGAACAAATGCAATCGGGAATGGAAAAGGAGGATATGGCCGAGGATTCTGGAAAACTCCGGAATATTCTTGAAAACCTGATCAGGGTGTCCTTTTCACAGGAAGACCTGATGAATACCACAAAAACCATCAACCGCAATGATCCAAAATATCTTGCCGTGATTCAAAAACAAAAGGATATCAAGGACGATATCTCCATGATTGAAGATTCACTCTATGCACTGGCAAAACGTCAGCCCATGATAAAGCCATTTGTTATGCGTGAGGCAGAGAATATTAACCGCAATGCGGGAATTGCCCTGAAGGATCTCAACGACAGAAACACAAGTGGTGCCGCAACCAAACAACAATTTGTCATGACATCGGTGAACAATCTGGCACTGATGCTCAACGAATCACTGAAGCAGATGGAAAACAGCATGCAGATGCAGAGCAAAGGTCAGGGAAATTCATCCTGTCCAAAGCCGGGAGGAAAAGGCCAGGGAAAAATGTCAATGAAATCCATGCGGCAAATGCAGGAGGAAATGAACCGGCAGCTACAGGAAATGAAAAAGGGAATGGAAGAAGGAAATAAGCCGGGACAACAAAAACCAGGCGAAACCGGACAGCAGGGCATGAACGAGAAACTTGCCCGCATGGCCGCGCAACAAGAGGCTATCCGCGGTGAGATGAA
>JBLNAN010000115.1:0-2705 GCA_050259355.1 Syntrophothermus sp.
CCCTCGAGATAATGATCTTCTGAATTTCACTGGTACCTTCATAAATCTGGGTCAGCTTGGCCTCGCGCATCAACCTTTCCACGTGGTATTCCTTCACATAGCCATATCCCCCGTGGATCTGGACGGCTTCGGTGGTGACGTACATGGCCGTTTCCGCTGCCCAGTACTTTGCCAGGGCGCTTGCCGTACCATAGGGCATATGCTGATCTTTCAGCCAGGCTGCCTTAAGACAAAAATAACGTGCTGCTTCAATACGTGCATGCATTTCTGCAAGTTTAAAGGCGAGGCTCTGGTGATTGATGATTTCGGTACCAAATGCTTTCCTTTCTTTTGCGTATTTCACTGCACGCTCATAAGCGCCAGAAGCGATTCCCAGGGCCTGAGCGGCAATGCCGATCCTTCCTCCTTCAAGGGTTTTCATGGCGAACTTGAAACCAAATCCATCCTCACCAATTCGATTTTCCTTGGGAACGATTACATCCGTGAACATGACCGAATGAGTGTCAGAACTGCGCATCCCCATTTTATTTTCATGCGGACCAAGAGAAATGCCAGGGGCATGACGATCAACCAGCAGCGCGTTAATTCCCTTGCTTCCTTTTTCAGGATAAGTTTGGGCAATCACGATATAGGTTGATGCCGAATTTCCATTGGTGATCCAGTTTTTGGTACCATTCACCAGATAATGATCTCCTTTGTCGATGGCGGTGGTTTTCTGCGAAGTCGCATCCGAACCTGCATTGGGTTCGGACAACAAAAATGCTCCTATTTTTTCGCCCCTTGCCAGTGGTTTCAGAAATTTTTCCTTTTGTTCTTCAGTACCGAACTCCTGAATTCCGTAACAAACCAGGGAATTATTGACCGACATGATAACGGAAACCGACGCGTCGACTTTTGAAATTTCTTCCATCGCCAGTACATAGGAAATGGTATCCATTCCTCCCCCGTCATATGCAGGATCCACCAGCATTCCCATAAATCCCAGTTCAGCAAGGGCTTTTACATGGTGTGCAGGATATTCTGCTTTTTCATCACGTTCAAGTACATCCTTGATCAATTCCCTCTGGGCATAATCCCTGGCGGACTGCTGAATCATTTTTTGTTCTTCGGTCAATTGAAAATCCATGGTTTCTGGTTTAAATTTCGTTATATTTACATAAATGGATATCTGCAAAATTACTATTTACACAATTTCATGTTTAATTTTAACAAACATTAACAATTTAATAAAAAGGTTGCTATTTCCTTGTTTTGGACTTGAATTTCTATTGAAATTGTAATAATTTGTATGGAAGAAATAAAACCCGGGTTCGATATTAAACCGGAACATGTATATTTGGCACATATTGAAATATGAACATGGATACAAAGACTGATTACCTGATTATCGGAGCCGGTATCATCGGACTTGCCCTCGGGCGGGAGTTGAAAATGAGATTTCCGGCCGCATCCATTACGATTCTAGAGAAGGAGCCCGACGTGGCATATCACAGCAGCGGAAGGAACAGCGGTGTTTTGCATGCCGGATTTTATTATTCAGCTGATTCGCTGAAAGCAAAGTTCACTCGTGATGGAAACCTGCAGATGAAGGAATTTTGCCGTGCGCATAATCTCCGGCTGAACGAGAACAAGAAGGTAGTGGTTACCCGGAACGAAAGCGAACTGGAAGCTTTACACGAGCTGGATCGCCGGGGGAAAAAGAATGGTGTGGACGTCAGGATCATCTCCGAGGCAGAATTAAAAGAAATTGAGCCCAATGCGAGAACATTTAAAGAAGCACTCTTTTCTCCCAACACGGCAACCGTGGATCCTGTAGAGGTAAACATGGCTGTTAAGAATGAATTGCTGGGATTGGGAGCAAACATCTGTTTTGGCGAAGGTTTTGAAAAGAGAATTTCAGGAAATACTATTTCCACAACGAAAGGAAGAAAGATCGAGGCCGGGAAGCTGATCAATGCGGCCGGACTGTATGCAGACAAGATTGCACGTGGTTTTGGGTATTGTCAGGATTTTACCATTATTCCATTCAAGGGAATTTACCTGAAGTATACCAAAAATGATAAACCCATAAAAGTTAATATATACCCGGTACCCAATCTGAAGAATCCCTTTCTCGGAGTGCATTTTACCGTAACGGTTGACAACATTATCAAGATCGGGCCGACTTCAATTCCTGCCTTCTGGCGTGAAAATTACCAGGGCATGGCTAATTTCAAAGGTTCGGAAATGGCTGATATTCTCGGTTGGGAAAGCAAACTTTTTCTTACCAACGCATTCGGGTTCAGATCGCTCGCGTTTGAAGAGATGCGGAAATACAACAAGTCATTTTTCGTCAACCTGGCAGCCGAACTGGTATATCACATTGATAAAAGCGGGTTTAACCAGTGGAGTAAGCCGGGACTACGGGCCCAGTTAATGAACATTCATACCATGGAACTTGTTCAGGATTTTCTTGTTGAAGGGGATGATAAATCCGTTCACGTGCTGAATGCCGTTTCACCGGCATTTACCAGCAGCTTTCCCTTCGCAAAATGGGTAATCGACAACCACGTAATCCGCCAAGAATCCTAAAATCCTAAACCATAAATCATATATCATAAATCATAAATCATGGACACCATACTGCGTTATAAAAAAGAAGATCTTTTAGACTTTGTGATCCGGTACATGACCAAACTGGGGGTGCCTGCAGAAGATGCAAAGAT
>JBLNAN010000116.1:0-4308 GCA_050259355.1 Syntrophothermus sp.
CGATGCCATCAAGACCTCCGCCGGGGCACTATACAAACTGCCGGTGGTGAGAACTTCCAGGATTAAAGAATCGGTAAAATTTCTGAAAGACAGTGGTTTGAAAGTCATTGCTGCCACCGAAAAAGGAAGTAAGACTTATACCGAAATATCCTACAAGGAACCTGTCGTGCTGGTCATGGGCTCAGAAGAAAATGGAATTTCAGATGATCTCATAAGAATGGCGG
Source organism: Syntrophothermus sp. (assembly GCA_050259355.1). GTDB lineage: Bacteria > Bacteroidota > Bacteroidia > Bacteroidales > FEN-979 > FEN-979. The sequence goes on from JBLNAN010000116.1 coordinate 225, forward strand.
ATGAGCTCGTCACTATTCCTGTTCTTGGCGAGATCGAATCACTCAATGTATCGGTAGCGGCAGGTGTTATCCTCTACGAGATTGTGAGACAGCGAAATCTGTAGATCGATGTACATCCTGAAGATCCAAGGCACGAGCAAGATACCGGATTACATACAGATCAGGGATGAAGATTTCACCCTGATCGCCTATTTCCGGAAAAACAACCCGAAAAGGGCACTTACCCGGTGCCACCTGATCGATCGGATGGAAGAAATACTGAAAATAGCTGACGAATTGCCCTACGGAGAGATACGGGAACTGAGGTTTGAGGATTTATGAGATATGAGATATGAAATATGATTTAGATTCATGATTTGCGATTTGCGATTTGCGATTTGCGATTCGCCATTCGCCATTCGCCATTCGCTATTTGCCATTCGCCAAGGAAAATCAACATTAAATGGAACCGATTATAAAATTCGAAAAAGTATCGATCTTTCAGCATCATAACCTGATCCTGGCGAATATCAACCTGGAGATCAACAAGGGGGAATTCGTGTACATGATCGGCAAGACGGGCTCCGGCAAAAGCAGTTTTCTGCGATCCATTTATGCTGATAATCCCATTACGCAAGGAAAAGCCGTTATTGCCGGGTACGACATGCGTCAGATCAGGGCTAAGGAAATACCATTCCTCCGGCGGAAACTCGGGATCGTGTTTCAGGATTTTCAGTTGCTGATGGACAGGAGCGTTTCAGAAAACCTGACGTTTGTTATGAGAGCAACGGGCTGGAAGGACAAGAAAGAGATGGAAAAGAGAACACACGAGGTGCTGGCCAAGGTAAATCTGGAAACCAAGGGAAAGAAGCTGGCTCACCAGCTGTCGGGAGGAGAACAGCAGCGGGTGGTTATCGCCCGGGCACTCATCAATGAACCTGAAATCATCCTGGCAGATGAACCTACCGGAAACCTTGATCCTGAAACTTCGGAAGGAATTATCCAGCTTTTGTATGATATCTCCCGAACCGGCAGCGCCGTGTTACTGGCAACACACAATTATACCTTCTTTGAAAAATTCCCGTCCCGCACGCTGAGGTGCGAAGACGGGAATATCGTAGAGCAGAATTAATCTCCCAGCGTGGCGACCATCACCGCCTTGATGGTATGCAAACGATTTTCAGCTTCGTCAAACACGATAGAAGCAGGTGATTCAAACACCTCTTCTGTAACTTCCATAGCGGGAACGCCGAATTTCTTATCAATATCCTTTCCTACTTCTGTGTCGGTATTGTGGAAAGCCGGCAGGCAATGCATGAATTTCACTTTCGGGTTTCCCGTTTTTTCCATGAGCGCCTTGTTCACCTGGTATGGCATCATTTCCTTAATGCGTGCCTCCCACAGGTCCGGGGCCTCGCCCATCGAAACCCAAACATCAGTATAAATAAAATCAACTCCTTTCACGGCCTCATCAACATTTTCCGTTACCATAATTTTGGCACCGGTTTCTTTTGCAATTTCCTTGCAGAGATCGATGAGTTCCTGCGCGGGCCAGTATTTTTTTGGAGCAGCCGCCCTGAAATCCATACCCATTTTCGCAGCTCCCACCATCAGTGAATTACCCATGTTGAAACGGGCATCCCCGCAATAACAGAAGGAAACCTGGTGCAAGGGCTTATCGGAATGCTCCATCATTGTCATAAAGTCGGCAAGGATCTGGGTAGGATGCCATTCGTTGGTCAGACCATTCCATACCGGAACGCCGGCATATTTCCCGAGTTCTTCAACAATAGACTGTCCAAACCCGCGGTATTCGATACCATCATACATCCGGCCAAGAACACGGGCGGTGTCTTTCATGGTTTCTTTCTTGCCGATATGTGATCCCTCCGGTCCCAGGTAAGTAACCCTTGCTCCCTGATCAAAAGCCGCGGTTTCGAAGGCACAGCGGGTGCGCGTGGAGGCTTTTTCAAAAATAAGTGCAATGTTTTTGCCTTTTAGTCTCGGCTGCTCCGTTCCTGAATATTTTGCTTTTTTTAATTCGATCGAAAGATCAAGCAGGAATTTTAATTCTTCAGGGGTAAAATCAAGTTCTTTCAGGAAATTGCGGTTTCTCAGGTTAAATGCCATAAATGATTGTGTTTAAAGGGTTTTGAATCTATACGTATCAGTCTGCAAAATTATGAATTTTTCTCCAACGGCAGCAACAGCATGGGGCGCTGCAGCACCTTCATCCCGAATGCGGGCAATACCGCGAAAATGTGTTCAAATAATTCAGACTGGAAATTTTCGAAGTCAACGATATTTTCAAGCATGCTGAATGCCATGATCTCCACCGGGAGGCCATTTTCAGTAGGTTGCAGCATTCTTACCATCACCAGGTTCTGCTGGTTCACGGCTGGATGGTTTCCAAGATATTCCGTGAGATAGGCCCTGAAGAGCGAGAGATTGGTGATCATGGTCTGATCGCCGGTTAACGCGTACACCGGAAATTTCATATTCGCCACCGATGTTTTCAGCTGTTCATCCATTGGCCGGATGGTTGTCATGTCCAGAAGAATGGATCTCTTCAGTCTTCTCCCCCCCGATTCCATCATTCCCCGCCAGTTGAATACAGCGTCTGAAATAAAAGTATAGGTCGGCAGTGTTACCACGGAATTGTCAAAATTCCGGATCTTCACGATTACCAGCGAAATATCAATTACAATTCCATCTGCACCATATTTGGGAAGCGATACCCAGTCGCCGATCTGCATCATGTTGTTGTTGGAGATCTGCACTCCTGCCACGAAACCAAGCAAGCTGTCTTTGAAGATCAGGAGCAGTACGGCCGACATTGCTCCCAGCCCTGCCAGCAAGGAAAGAGGTGACTGGCCGATCATCATACTGATGACCACGATACCACCAACGACAAACACGATGATCTTCCCGATCTGCACATAACCCTTGATGGGCTTTGAGCTGGCTACTTCATAATCGCCGTAGATGTGGTATACAGAATTGAGGAAGGAGTTGGCCACCAGGATCATCACCGCGGCAGAATAGATCTGCAAAACCACCTGCAGCAAGTGGATCAGCTTGGGATACTGTGAAATAGTTGCAGGTAAAAATGAATTGATGATCAACGCGGGAATGATCAGGGCGAGACGGGTAAATACTTTATTTTCATATAAATAATCATCCCAACGGCTCTTTGACCGCACGACCAGGCGTTTCAGGAAACGGTTGATCCCGAATTTTACGATCTGATAAACAATTATAGAGATAACGAAGACCAGGAACAGCCCGAAAAATTCTCCGGTATAGCTTGCGATCCGGTAAGAGAATCCCCATTCCAGAAGCTGGGTTCGTATTTTTTCACTCAGGGTTAAGGCTTCGTGCAGGTTCATTCTTTTTTTAAGGAATAATAACGTTTAATGACAAAGGATTGATTTTCATCTCCAGGATCTCTCCCATCTGGAAAGGATCACCATCAAAATGGATGCTTTTCCCTTTTTTTCTTTCTATGGTAACCTCTTTTACCCGGATGATCTCGATGTAATGGGTTTTATGGAACGTCCGTATGAATAAGAGGGGTACCAGGAAGGGTAGTTTTAGCAGGGGGATCCGGCGGATGATGCACAAATCGATATAGCCATCATCAACACTTGCCTGGGGGGCGACGGAAGCATTGTTGCCCCACTGGTTCGAATTGGCAAAGGAGATGGTGAGCGCCCTGCGGATAATTTTTTTCCCGTCGATGGTAAGGACGTACTTTTTAGGCTTATAACCCGGATATTCGTTGGTTACAATCCTGAAATAGGTAAAAAAACCTCTTTTTGAAGCCCGGGCAAATTTTTTCGCAACGAAAGCTTCGTAGCCCACTCCCGCTACATTCAAAAAAACCCGGTCATTGATGGTAGCCGTGTCAATGGCATGAATCTTCCCCTGGTTCAGTACCCGGATGGCTTTTTCAAAGGTAAACGGGATCTTCAGGTGACGTGCCAAACCATTTCCGGATCCGGCAGGGATGATACCCATGGCAACGCTTGTTCCTACCAAAGCCTGCCCTATTTCGTTCACCGTCCCGTCGCCACCGACAGCCACCACAACTCCGGCTCCTTCT
>JBLNAN010000117.1:0-5593 GCA_050259355.1 Syntrophothermus sp.
TGGTAATGCGTGATATTTCTGATCAGCTGCGTTACATCGATGATATCCGTGAAAAAGAATTAGCATACAAAACCCTGCTGAATACCATTCCCGACGTTCTCGTGGAAACAGATCTTTCTGGTAAAATAGTTTACATAAATGATGTTCTGGTAATTAAAAATTACATCGCTTCAAAGGATGAATTACTGGAACATAACATATTTGAATTTCTGGTTGCCGGTGACAGGGAACGCGCTTACCAGTATTTCATGAATTTTCTCTCGGAGAACCCCGGGACGATGGAGTACAAGGTGAAATTCTCCAACAACCGTGAAGTTTATTGTGACGTGAAGGGAAACCTGGTAACAGATCCCAAGGGTAATCCAAAAAGTATCATTTTCGTTCTGAGAGATCTGACAGAAAAGAGAAAGGCAGAAACCCAGCACCGGATGCTCGCGCATACGGTAAGAAGCGTTTCAGAATGCATCAGTATCACGGATACCAGCGACCACATCATTTTTGTCAACGAAGCCTTTTTAAAAACCTATGGATACGAAGAAGCGGAGTTGATCGGCCGACCGGTGTCAATGGTCCGTTCATCTTCCAATGATGCTGCGCTGCTTGCGTCCATTCTTCCTGCAACCTTACAAGGTGGATGGGAGGGTGAACTCATTAACCGCCGGAAAGACGGATATGAATTCCCGATTATCCTGTCAACCTCGGCAGTAAAAAACGATGCCGGAGAGATTGTTTACATGGTTGGAATCTGTAAGGATATCAGCCTTCAGAAAAAGGCGGAGCGGGAACTGGAAGAAAGCCGGAAAAGATTCCAGCGGTATTTTGAAAATACAACAGTGGGAATTTGTGTCACCTCACCCGACAAGGGTTGGATTGACGTGAACAATCATTTGTGTGATTTATTGGGATATACCAAGGAGGAACTTCAGACCTTGCGGTGGGATGAGCTGACGCATCCGGATGATCTGCCAGCAGATATCGAACAGTTCGAGCTGGTCCTGGCAGGAAAAATCGACAGCTATTTACTCGACAAACGTTTCATCAGGAAAGACAACAGTATTGTTTATACCTCTTTATATGTCGCCGCTGAAAGGGAACCGGATGGAACACTCAAACATGTACTGGCATCCCTGATTGATATTTCCAGCCGGAAAATGGCCGAGGAAGCGATCCGTCAAAGTGAACAGCGATACCGCGACCTGAGCAACTTTTTACCCGTCGTAATTTATGAAACGGATCTTCAGGGAAGGCTTTTATTTACCAATCTCGCGGGCTATGAAGTTTTCGGTTATACCCAGCTTGAATTGCAAAAGGGGTTGTATATCTGGGATATGCTTGAACCTTCTGTTGCAGAGAAAGCTGCTGAAAGGTTTAAAATACTCCTGGCGTCAGGTGAGAAATCATCCAGTGAATACCTGATGAGAAAGAAGGATGGTGAACTTTTCCACGCGATCATCACCTCAACCGCAATATATGTGGACGGGGCCCTGAATGGCGTGAGAGGGGCGATCATTGATATATCCGACAGGAAAAAGAAAGAGGAACTCCGCATCGCCAACGAGGCCGCCCAGGCCATGATCAAGGCACAAAGGCATCTTTCACTGCTGGTGGATCAGTCGCTGGTGGGGTTCATTGAGATGAATACCGGGTTGATCGTTACCTCCTGGAATCCCTCGGCCCAGCGTATATTTGGTTTTACGGCAGCAGAGGCGATAGGTAATAATGTAGCCGATCTGATACTTGAACCGCAGGATAAAAACCGGATCCGTGAAAACCTCGCGGAGGTTATGAAAAACCGGGGCGGTTTCAGAAACATCAACAGGAATATCACCAGGGACGGTCGTGTCATCATCTGTGAATGGCATGATACCGCCATTGTGGATACTGACGGACAATTGCTGAGCATTGTTTCACTGGTAGCTGATATCACCGAAAGAATTGAGGCAGAGCGGGCACTGAAGGAATCACGGGAGAAGCTTAAGCTTTTCGCCACCCACCTGCAGGATGCCATCGAGGAGGAAAGAATCCAGATATCAAGAGATCTTCACGATACCCTGGGCCAGAGCCTGACGGGGCTGAAGATCTATTCAGCCCGGGTCAGGACGAAAATCCTCAGAGACCATAACGGCAATAAGACCGAGATACTTGCCTCTCTTGACGAGATGATTCAGGTAATTGACGAGGTGATGCAGGAAATCCGGAGGATATCAAGGCAACTGCGCCCGAGGATACTCGATGAGGAAGGACTTATCCCGGCCATCAGCGCGCAGATACATGACCTGATGACCCAGAGCGGCATCAGTTTCAAGCTCACCACCGAAACCAATCATATCCCTGTTAATCCGAAGCATAAAATTGAAATCTACAGGATAGTTCAGGAAGCGTTGACCAACATCATCAGGCATGCCAATGCCAGCGCGGCAGAAATCCGTATCTTTCGTGAAAACGGTCACTCTCGTATCGATATAAAGGATAACGGGATTGGATTTGAAGAAAGCAAAGTCCTGCAAAAGAATACACTTGGAATGCTGGGGATGAGGGAAAGAGCTACAGTTTTTGGAGGGATTCTGGAAATATCCGGAAAAGAAGGTGAGGGTACTATTGTTTCATTACAAATACCGGTACATAACCAACCATGATCAATATTCTGATAACCGACGACCATCCCATCGTTAGAAACGGACTCCGGCTGATTCTGACGGATGAAGGTGATATGAAAGTCGTTGCCGAGGCATCAAATGGTGCAGAAGCCCTTGGAAAGCTGAAAAAGATCAAGGTAGACGTGGTCATACTGGATATCACGATGCCCGTGATGAGCGGACTTGAAGCCCTCGTGCAGATCCGTGCCCTTTACCCCGAACTTCCGGTTCTCATGCTCAGTGTTCTGTCGGAAGAAATTTTTGCTTCAAAAACACTCCGGGCGGGTGCCAACGGATTTGTTCACAAAGAAACCATTCCCGAGGAACTGGTAAGGGCCGTCAGAAAAGTGGCCAGCGGCGGACTTTACATCAGCGCGTGCCTGGCTGAAAAAATAGCCGGCGACATCAAATCTCCCACGCCCAACGTTCTGCATGAAAGCCTCTCCTTCCGTGAATTCCAGATCATGTGCATGATCGCGTCAGGAAAAAACCTGACACAGATTGCAGAAGCCTTGTGCATCAGCATCAAAACGGTAAGCACCTACAGATCCCGGGTGATGGATAAAATGAACATGGAGAATAATTCTGAAATCACAAATTACTGTGTCAAAGAGGGTTTGGTAGAGTAACTCTTCTTCGTGTAGGAATATTCCTACAAATCTTTCCAGTTAATTCTTACAATCATTTCCTACTTTGTCAGACAAACCACGACAAAAAATCGGTGCAATTTTGCGTCATCAAATTTTTCACTCATTATTCTAAAACCAAAAAACGTAAAAAAGACAATGAAAACCCTTACCAAATTTTTTGCCATCGCAGTAATGCTTTTTATTTCAGCAAGTTCATTCGCACAGGTATCAGCAACTGCAAATGTTTCCGGCACCATTGTCACACCCATTGCCATCAGTAAGACAACTGATATGAATTTTGGAAATGTTGCAGTCAGTTCAACTGCAGGAACGGTTATTCTGTCCACCGCGGGCTCAAGAACAAAAACCGGTGGTGTTACCTTGCCCACAACCACGGGAACCGTTGCAGAAGCAGTTTTTCATATAACGGGAACACCAACTTATACATACAGTATTTCATTGTCGGGAACACCGGTGACTGTCACCAGCAGCGGTAATACCATGACAGTTGATAATTTCATTACGAATCCTACTCCAACCGGAACACTTGATGGAACGGGCGCACAGGATATCCATATCGGTGCGACACTGAACGTGGCTGGTAACCAGGCTGCAGGTTCCTATACTTCAGGCACGCCGTTCACTGTAACAGTTAATTATAACTAGGATTCGTTATTGGGGGAGAAAGCTGCTCACGGGCAGCTTTTTTTTTAAAATTTTAAATGCGCTTTACCTTTTGAAAGTAATGAAATCAAATATTTCCACCACGATCAGCCAGGAAGAACGGAATACTCTGCTGGGGATGCTGCATGACGGTCTGGGACAGGAGTTGGTTTGCCTGAAAATGGCCGCCCACCGGCTTGTCAAGGAAATGGATTCCTCGGGGGAAAACATGCAAAAGGTCAATGATATCATGATGATGATTGAAAACGTCATGACATCTGTCAGAAAAATTTCTGAAGAGATCAGACCCCGGGTACTTCAGGAATTTGGAATTATTGCCGCTATTCAGAACGAAATTCTCCAGGCACGAAAACAATCCAAGCTGGAGATTTCATTCATGAAACAAACCCCAAAAATGAATTTTGGAAATGAGCACGATCTGGAAATATTCAGAATTTTTCAGGATGTTATGAAAATGCTCATAAAAGTCAATTGTCATGGAGCCGTAATTATCCATCTTTTCAGGGAAGAAATGACCGGCAACATAAAAATACATGCGAATCTGTCCGGGAAGAAAAAGCTGATCAGCACTGCCCCGGCTGTGCTGGTTCTTAAATTAAGAGCACAGGAAGCCGGCGGTTCAATGACAACCCATGTTACTAAAGGAGAATTTATTATTGACATGAAATTTCCGCTGGCTGCAGAATGAAAAGCTTTTTGAAATATTTCATTGTATTGCTGTTCATTCAGTTATCCGGGGGAAATGTCTGCAAGGCGCAAGTTTCCGCCGAGGGAATGATCTTCGCGGAAATCATACCTGCACTCACGGCGACTGAAACCGCCCAGCTGAATTTCGGCCGTTTTTCACCCACCACGCAGGGTGGTAAGGTGATTTTATCTCCTGATGGTTCAAGGATGTCGACAGGAACGGTGGTTCTGACACAGGGACCTCACCAGTCGGCAAGGTTTTACGTTACCGGAGAAGATAATGCCGCATATTCTATCACTTTACCTCCTCAACCCACCACCCTGATGAACGTGAATAACTCGAAGTCCATCATCGTCTCGGATTATGTATCCACACCCGGTCAGGGAGCGGGTACGGGTCTTCTGGCCGGGGGAGCGCAGGAGGTGAGGGTGGGAGCAACCCTGAACGTGGGGCCGGTCGAGCAAAATCCCGTGGGTTTATACAGCGGGACATTCATCATCCGGTTTGATTATAATTGAATTTCTGCCCGCCATTTTGCCCGCCACTTAAATTCATCATAATTAGATAAGTAACTATAATTGCATACCTGAATTATTCCGGTTATCCGTAATTTTTACCTGGGGAAATCCGTAATTGACACCGGGGGATTAAAACCCTACTTTTGGATCAAACGATTCCTTCATGAAAAATCTCTTCCTGCTGGCCATCTTCATGTCATTTTATTTGGGTTCATTCGGGCAGGTGGTAGTGGTAGGTCATGTGTTTGCAGAGGTGATCGAGGACATTTCCGTTGCCGAACAAAATACCCTCAATTTTGGCAAATTCTCAATTTCGGAACATGGAGGAACCTTGTCTGTCTCTCCCGAGGGAGTTATCAGTTCAACCGGCGGTATTACCATATCTCCCGGTTTTTCCAGTCCGGCCACTTTCCGATTGACCGGTCAGCACGATGCCAG
>JBLNAN010000118.1:0-3149 GCA_050259355.1 Syntrophothermus sp.
CAAATGTTTCCATGTTAAAGTCTGGAAACCCAGAATCAGCCCGTTAAAGATGAAGATTCAGGGGGGTGCCGCCGGTGATCTGGAAATATTCTCCACCAACACCCAGACCCAAACCATGAAATGGGAGGATTTCGTTTTCGATTTTTCTGCAAAAACAGGCATGTATCCCATTTTTACCTTTATGCCTGATTTTCAGGATCCCATCACGACAACAAAGAATGATACCATCTATTTCGATGATTTCATTCTCAACAATTATGGAAGTCCTTATACGGGTATTCCAAAATACCAGGAAGACGGAAGGGTACTGGTCTATCCGGTTCCTTGCAACGACTATCTCAATATCAGGACATTACTCCAGGTTGGATCAGTCAGTATCACCAATATCGCGGGCCAGCAGGTATACAGAAGTGACCGGTCATTCAAGGAATTCACCTCGATCAGCATGACAAACCTTGCTCCCGGGATGTATTTTGTTACTGTAACGCCAGAATCCGGACAGCCCTACCTGTTCCGGATCATGAAAAAATAAACCTTTTGCTTTTTCATTGGTTGGACAAGCGGCGGCTAAATATTTTAGTCGCCGCTTTTTTTAATGTTTTTGAATCCTCTGGATTTTAATTATATTTGTTATAAATAATATCAGAATTATGGAATTAAAGCATAATGTTGTTGGATGGTTTGAATTACCTGTTTCGGATATGGAAAGGGCCGTGAAATTTTATGAATCAGTTTTTGGTTTTAAACTCCGGCGACAGGAGATGGGAGAACTGTATATGGCAATGTTTCCGAATGTGGAGGATTCATTTGGAACATCCGGATCATTGGTGAAAAATGAAGAATATATCCCTTCAGCTGATGGCATCCTGATCTATTTTACAACACCTTCCGGAGATCTTGTAAAGGATCTGGAGGTGGTAAAAAAATCCGGTGGTACAATTCTGCTGGAAAAAACACTGATTTCGAAAGAAATAGGTTATATGGCGATGTTCCTTGATACGGAAGGTAACAGGATCGCCCTGCATTCCCGTTAAACAAAAAAAAATATGAAAAAGAACAAGATTGGAAGGACCATAGGCATAGTACTGCTGGTCCTGGTTGTATTGTGTGGCGTTGCATTCGCCTACATTATGCTGGCTTTGCCCAACATTCCTGCTCCCGAAATGAAAGTTGCCAACGATACGGCCAAAGTTGCACATGGGCGCTATCTGGCCATGCACGTGGCGGTGTGCGTGGATTGTCACTCCACGCGGGACTGGAATCATTTTTCCGGACCCGTGCTCGTGGGAACAGAAGGTCGCGGGGGAGAACGTTTTGACCAGACGATGGGGTTCCCCGGAGTTTTTTACGCAAAAAATATCACTCCCTACAATCTTGAAAAGTGGTCGGATGGTGAAATATACCGGGCAATCACTTCAGGCGTGACGAAAAACAGGGGGATCATTTTCCCGGTGATGCCGTATCTGAATTATGGTAAACTGGCCACCGAAGATATTCAGGATATTATTGCTTATGTCAGAACGATGACTCCGGTCAATTTTGACGTTCCATCTTCCAAGGCTGATTTTCCTATGAACATTATTCTTCATATGATTCCTGAAAAACCCCAGCCCGCTCAACGACCTTCACCAACGGATTCTGTTAATTATGGTAAATACCTGGTTACCGCGGGAGCCTGTTTCGATTGTCATACCCCATTTGAAAATGGAAAATACATTGAAAGCATGTCATTTGCCGGGGGGCGTGAGTTTCCCTTTCCTTCAGGAATTGTAAGGTCTGCTAATATCACACCCGATAAAAATACCGGTATCGGTACCTACACCTCATCCACCTTTCTCAGTCGCTTCAAGGCATATGACCCGTCGGTCAATCAACTGGCGGAGACCGGAAAGAAAGATTTTAACAGCATTATGCCCTGGTCGATGTATGCAGGAATGAAAGAGTCGGATCTGAGGTCAATATTTGCTTACCTCTCAACGATCCGACCGATTCAAAATCAGGTGGTTAAATTCACCCCTGTACAGTAACTTCCGGAATAAGATTTTTCTATTCCCTGAATTCTTCAGGCATCGGTTCCGGCCGGAACATGCCTGCTTTTTCATACCTGTTTACCAGGTACCAGCAAAAACGATAAGAGATATAAATGAGCAAGGGCCAGGTGAGCAGCCATATGATGAGATTAAAATAATGCATATATCAGATTTTTGAATTAATACGAATGTTTGTCCTCAGTAACTTCCGTGGCGTCGATTTTCTTTTTGTTGATCATCCTCCATACCGCCCAAATGTATGCAAACACGAAAGGGATAAACAGCGAAACATAACTCATGGCAGTCAGGGTATAATGACTCGACGAGCTGTTGGCAATGGTAAGTGACGATTGAAGATCGTAGGTTGAAGGATAATAGGCGGTGTTGTTGTATCCGGCCAGCAAGAAAAGGGAGAAAACGGTGAGGAATGTGCCTGCTGATCCGAACCAGAAAGCTGAATCCGAGTATTTCAATGGTTTCCAGAGGGGCAGGCCAATACCCGCCAAAACCAGTACCACGCCCAGGAGGAACAGTATGGCCACCAGCGGCATCTGGATGAGATTGTGGAAATATTTGTAATCTTCCATGTAGACATTCCCGGTGCTGTCAACCGCGAAACCCTGTTTCAGCATCAGCCAGGTTGCAAAAGCAAGGAAAAACACGAGAAATGGGATTGCATTTCTTAGCAGTGCCTTGTGTGACCTCTTCAGTATATCGGCATTATCGACGCTGTTCATGAAATATTGTAACCCCGCGATTCTTGCCAGGAAAAAGATGGTGAGCCCCAGGCACACGTTGTGCCAGTTCAAAACTGCTTCCAACCCTTTTACAGGACCTTTCCACTGGGATATGACAGGATTCGAAAAGTCGGTGAGTGCCATTTTACTGACTGAAAATTCGGCTCCATTGAAGAACGTTCCGACGGCGGTTCCCAGAAGGATGGTGCCAAGTGCGCCATTGATGAACAAAAACATTTCGAAGGTCCTTTTTCCGAGGAAATTATCGGGCTTGGTTCTGTATTCATAAGAGATAGCCTGAACAATGAAACAAAAAAGAATGGCAATCCAAACCCAGTATGCCCCGCCAAAACTGGTGGAATAGAACAGGGGAAAGGAAGCG
>JBLNAN010000119.1:0-3066 GCA_050259355.1 Syntrophothermus sp.
TCCACCAGGACGGGAATACCTGCTGCATGCGCTGTACTGATTATTTCTTTCAGGGGGGTAATGGTTCCAAGTACATTCGAGGCCTGGGTGATCGCAACGAGTTTTGTCTTTGTACTGATCATCTCCCGGTATCTATCCATTTCGAGTTCCCCTTCAGGCGTAACCGGAATGAATTTGAGGGTGGCACCTCTTTCCTGGCACATCACCTGCCAGGGAACGATGTTGGAATGATGTTCCATCACCGAGATGATCACTTCATCGCCGGGCTGAATAAATTGTTTTCCGAAGGAAGAAGCCACAAGATTGACCGATTCGGTAGTGCCCCGGGTAAAGATGATCTCGTACTCATGCTTTGCATTGATGAATTGCCTTACTTTTTTGCGGGTGTTCTCATAGGCTTCCGTGGCTCTCTGGCTGAGAAAATGCACGCCCCGGTGGATGTTGCAGTTATCAGTTTCGTAGTATCCGCGGATGGCATCAATTACAGATGATGGTTTTTGGGTGGAAGCAGCATTGTCGAAATAGATCAGCGGTTTCTTGTTGACCATCTGCTGGAGTATCGGGAAATCGGACCTGATCTTGTCTATCGGAAATGCCACTGGAATAAATTTAGATTTTACTGACGTCTATGGTGAATTCAGGATGTTCCGGTGTGCTGCAGTGAAGGATACATTGTTCACAGATCTGGAGCTCGCCCTGAAGTCTTTTCTTTACCATGTCTTCAATACGCTGCCTGAGCGGTTCTATCCTGATATGCTTTACCACTTCATCCGCGAAAGCGAAAAGCAGAAGCATCCTTGCACTCTCAAGTCCGATCCCGCGCTGCATCAGGTAAAACAATGCCTCCTGATCCAGTTGCCCGGTCGTGCTGCCGTGACTGCATTTTACATCATCTGCATAAATTTCAAGAAATGGCTTTGAATTAATTCTGGCCGTATCGGTCATCAGGATGTTGCGGTTGCTCTGATAGGCATTCGTTTTCTGGGCGGCCTGGCGAACCAGTACATGCCCGTTGAACACGCCCGTGGCATGTTCGTCCATGATCCCCTTGAACTTCTCGCTGCTGGTGCAATTGGGTGCCAGGTGATCAACAAAAACATGATTATCGATATGTTGTTTCCTGTCCATCAGGTACAAACCGTAAACATTAGCGCTACCGCCTTCGCCGGCGAGATTGATACGGGTATTATTCCGGATCAGGCCCCCGTTCATCGAGAGGAAATGGGATTCCAGTGAGGCATTCTTTCCCATCTGGAAAACCGTTGAACTGATCAGCGTGGAGTTGTTATTCAGATTCTGAAGCTTGTAATGATCCAGGCTGGCTCCTTCATCCATGAAAACTTCGGTGACAATATTGGAGAAACTGATCTCGTGGTTATAGGAATCATCGCAATGAACGATAGACAACTTACTGTTCTTTCCCATCACGATCAGATTCCTCGACTGCAGGAAAAGGTTTTTCTGGTTCCTGATCACGTTGATCAGCTGAACCGGTTTCGATGCGCTGACCTGATCGGGAACGTAAATGAAAATGCCATCCTGCGAAAAAGCCGTGTTCAGCGCGGTAAGACCGTCTTTATCATCATCAGAATATTTCCCCAGATGCTTTTCAACCAGTCGCGGATAACGGATCAGGGCTTCCGCCAGACTTCCCAGTATGATCCCGTTACCCAGTTCAATCATCGGGACATCGTGAGAAACATACCAGCCATTCAACTGGCCGATCATGGCCGTATCCAGGTGAGGTATATTGCAACGTAGAATGGTTTTCTGATCCTTTTCCAAAACCGGCTGGAAATTATATTCATAATCTTTTGCCAGTGTTTCTTTCAGATCCGTATTCTTCCATTCCTCGAGCTTGCTGGTCGGAATTCCCAAAGTCTTAAAAGATTCAAGTGCTTTTTCACGTATCCCCGTGATTTCCCCGGTATCGTTCTTCACGATCTGTTCGCGATGCTGTTCAAACAGCCCAACCATTCTTTCAGCGGTGATGATACCTTTTTCAGTAATGTCCATCTTTTATTTCTTTCCTTATTCGTATTCCTTCTTTATCCAGTCGTATCCTTTTTCTTCCAGTTCAAAAGCCAGTTCTTTCTTCCCCGACTTCACGATCCTTCCCTGGAAAAGGACGTGAACATGATCCGGAACGATGTAATCCAGAAGCCGCTGGTAGTGCGTGATCACGACGAAAGAGTTTTCTTTTGTACGAAGCTTGTTCACGCCGTTTGCCACGATGCGGAGCGCATCAATGTCAAGACCCGAATCAGTTTCATCAAGAATGGCAAGCCTGGGATTCAGCATGGCCATCTGGAAGATCTCGTTCTTTTTCTTTTCGCCACCGGAAAATCCTTCATTTACCGAGCGGTTGGTGAGAGAAGTATTGATCTCGACCAGTTTCTTCTTTTCTTCCATTAACCTGAGGAACTCAACAGACGGCAGCGGGTCCAATCCGCGATATTTCCGCATTTCGTTAACGGCAGTCCGCATGAAGTTGGTGATGCTGACGCCGGGAATCTCAACAGGATACTGAAAACCGAGAAAAATACCTTCACGGGCACGTTCTTCTACAGACAATTTAAGCAGGTTTTTGCCGTCGTACCGGATCTCGCCCTCGGTCACTTCAAAAACTTCACGGCCCGCAATTACGCTTGCAAGGGTGCTTTTCCCGGTCCCGTTAGGCCCCATGATGGCATGTACCTCGCCCGGGTTTACTTCAAGATTAATACCTTTCAGAATCTCTTTTCCGTTGATAGATGCCCGGAGGTTTTTTATAGATAAAAGCATTCAGATTTATGATTTACGATTTATGATTTATGATTCAGATTCTTGATTCTTGATTCTTGATTCTTGATTCTTGATTCTTGATTTACGATTCACGATTTACGATTTAGATTCATTTAATAATTTTCATCCGCGGCGGCGGATTCATTCTTCATTCTTCATTTTCTCTCTTCACTTTTCATTTTTCATTTTTCACTTATCCGACGCGTCCTTCCAGCGAAATCGACAACAGCTTTTGCGCTTCAACCGCGAATTCCATGGGCAGCTTGTTGAGAACTTCCTTGG